>CAYUVZ010000008.1:0-5710 GCA_964448265.1 uncultured Candidatus Peribacteria bacterium
TATCAGATGTCTTTTCCTAATTTTGCCACTGTGCGGATTTGGTTTCGATTCTACATTATCTACAAAAAAATCACAGCTCTAGGCTGTGAAATCCAATTCGGAAGGTCCGAGATTCGAACTCGGGGTACGGTTTCCCGGACACACCGTTTCCAACGGTGCGCATTAGACCACTCTGCCAACCTTCCTATTTAGAACGATTGAACGATAGATTTAAGAACGATAGATTTAAGAACGATTGAACGATAGACTTGAATAGAACGATAGATTAGAGAACGATGAATTATTTGGTGTGAGATCTTTTGTAGGTGATTAATCAAGAGAGCATTTTAAGTATTTCCGTAATGTTTTGATTAGTAGATTCAAACTTGTTTATATCAATAAATTTTTGTCTTTGTGCGATGATAAGTTGTGTTTGTAATTCTGCAGCAGATCATTTGGACATAAAAAGAAAATTCACTGTTTCTTTGTCTGTATTCCTTTGATCTCATTCAGCGATATTTGATGCAATAGATATGGCAGCTCTTTTCATTTGATCTATAAGAGAAAATTCGCTTTTGGGAAATGCTCTTGTGACCTCATAAATCACATCTATCAGATCCATGGATTTTTTCCATACATCTAGTTTTTGATAACTGTATTCCATAATTATTCTATAATAATGTAAATTATTTCAATCGTTCCATCGTTCTATCGTTCTACAATCTTTACACAGTCTTCGTATCATAAATCAAACGCTTTTTTCATTTTCTTTTTGTCGGAGCTGAGGACGGAGATGCTTAAATCCGGATAGAAAAGATAGTCGACAAAAGGCATATTGTCTATCTCGCATTTCCTGAGAAAGATTTGAGAGGTGATTCCGAGTACATCAAAGATAGATTTGATTTCTTGTTTTCATTTAAACTTATTTAAAGCGATACCTATGAGTTTATTTTTTGGGAACTTCTTTTTCACTAGTTCTGCAGGGAAGTTATTCACAACGCCACCATCCACAAAGTAGTCAGTTCCGACCTTTACTGGTGGGAAGATGCCAGGGATTGCCGAACTTGCAAGCAGTATATTTGATAGGTCTCATGTCTTAAAAAACTCAATCTCTGCGGTATGGATATTTGACGCTCATATATACATCGTGCGACTGAGGGTAGAAATATTTTTTGGTAAATGTTGATTAAAAAACTTTCTGAGAAAGTCAGATTTAAGCAAACTTTTTTTGGGAAAAAGATTCATGTTTTTGAATGAAACAGATTTGACTTGAGTAAAAAATTCAAAGGTCTCGTCTGCAGAAAATCCCGCTGACCAAAAGGCGCTTACGATGGCTCCTGCACTGATGCCGTAGATAGCTTTTATTTTTTTATCTACCCCGAGTTCTTCTAATCTTTTGAAGACACCGAGGGCGTAGCAAGCTCTCGCTCATCCGCCAGAGATCAGCATGATGTATTCTTTATGAGGGAGAATTTTTTGGACAATATTTTTTATCGAAACCATTTTACAATTTAGAATTTAAAAATCACAATAAACAAGTTCCAAATAAAACAATAACCAAAGAATTTATCTATTGAATACATATACCAAGATGATACCTGCGAGGATAAGGATTCATCCTATGATTGTCCAAAAGTTAAGATGAGTATTTCTGTATATAAGATAACTAAATAAGACTACGAATAGTGGATAAGAAATTTCTATCAATGATGCTACTGTGGCATTTTTGCTTTTGATGGCCAAGACTATGATGGCATTCCCCAGGACGAAAAGAATGATTACAATGATCATAAGCCATAAAGTATGATTGTCTTTGAAATACTCTTTTATCGGCAATGTGGTTTTGGTTATTACGATCAATATTCGCCGAAATAACATACTTACTGTGGAAGAAATTGCAAAAAATATTAAGACTGGAATCTTGGTAAAAAGTTCTCATAAAAGTGCATATTGTAATCATCGGGCAAGAGATGCCGTCAGTGCATAAATTAATCGCATAGGAATTTATAATATTAAAAGATTTTGATAGTAGCTCATCGTGGTAGCTCGTAGGTTCCTCTTGATGATCCTTCCTGTCATCCGTTGAAAAAAAGAATCTTCCCCGAAATCCTTGGATTATAGATGAAATGAGTCCTCTGATAATCGTTGTCATATCTATTTGAACAATGATAATCGTTGTTAGGTTGTATTTGACCTGTGGAGATATTTATCAAAGTTATTGTTTCATATCATAACATCACAGCACCAGTTTCTATCTTATACGCACAATCGCTTTTCATACCAGTGGTTAAAGAGAGAACAAATTCTTCTGCAGAAATCATAGGATCTTTTTTTATGATTTGTAAACTGTGGGGTCACACAGTAATGGTATCTCCTGAAAGTGTTAATGTAGGTGCATTATACACACCATCATCAATGTAATTAAACGAGACGCCCAGTCTCTGAGAGGTAAAAGTCTCTATAGGAAAATCTTTTTGTTCAGAATTCGTAGTTACTTTGTTTCAGCATCCTGCTAATAAAGTAGCTGAAAGGATGGTGGTAATGAGGAGGAGTTTTTTCATTTTTAAACAATAAGATTTAAAATTTTCCCTTTCACATAAATCACTTTTTTTGGGTCGCCGGTGATTCGTGGTTTTATTTTTTCATCGGATTTTGCGAGAGTCATTGCTTCATTTTCGTCGGCTTCGCGACTGATCAAAATGGTTCCTCTCATTTTTCCATTTACCTGTACGGCGAGGGTGATTTCATCAGCGACTAATTTATTTGGGTCGTATGTTGGTCGTGTCGCTTGCGTGAAGATTGAAAATTTATTTCAGAGTTTTTCTCGAAGTTCTTCCGCCAAATGTGGAGCAAAAGGCGCAACGAGAATCACAAGCGTTTCAAAGATTTTAGTCGGAATATTTTTTTGCTCTGTGAGATGATTGACGAGAATCATGAGCTGTGAGACTGCAGTGTTGAACTTGAATGTATCGATGTCCTCGGTGAGTTTTTTGATGGATTGATGTAATAAAATGTCAGTTTTTTTCTCCTCGTCACTCGTTACTCATCACTCGTTACTGATTTTGTTGAACAACAAAATTATTTTGTCTAGGAATTTTTTTATTCCTGTGATTCCGCTGGTATTTCGTGCGATACTTTGTTCAAAGGGTCACATAAACATCTCATAAGTTCTGAGGACATCAGTGCCAAATTCGTCGATGATATCGTCAGGATTGACCACATTTCATCGTCTCTTGGACATTTTTCTTCCGTCTTCTCACATGATGAGTCCGACAGAGTGGTACTCCAAAAATGGCTCGTCCTGAGTCGTTACTCAGATATCAAAAAGAAATTTCTGCCAAAATCTCGCGTAGATAATATGTCTGGTGACATGTTCCGCTCATCAAATATAGACATCGACATTTTTTCGATATTTTTCATTATCTTTTCCGACGAGTTCCTTCTCATTATGTACATCCATATATCTGAGCCAGTATCGCGAACTTCCTGCTCGTCATGGCATAGTATTGGTTTCGCGTTTTGCTTTAGTCCCATCAGGTAATTTTACTTCTAATCGCTCTTTGATATTCGCCAGTGGTCATTCTACGGTTCCGGTTGGTGCATAATTTTCTACATCTGGGAGGAGAAGTGGCAAGTCTTTCGGAGACAAGGGTATTAGTTCTGTAGCAAATCCCCCTTCGGTTCCCCCTTTATCAAGGGGGTTTTTAGCTGTTCGAATCATCGGGATTGGATCTCATCGGTATCTTTGGCGAGAGAACACCCGATCCTGGATCTTGTAATTTATTTTTTTTCATCAGATTCATTTTTTTTCAAGTCGGGCCTGCATGACAGGAATTGCCTGTTCAGATGTCATATCGTTGAATGATACTATTTCGCCTGTTGGATATTTTTCTTCTATAAATTTCAAAAGTTCGGGAAATTCTTCGCTCTTGAGTCCCGCCATATTAAAATGTCATTTGTCTTTGAAAACTACTGTATCGGCTCATAAATCTCTTTCATACAATATTTTTACACTCATAGGAATATAGGGATCATCTTCAGAAAAAAATGTGTCGACATGTTGCACTAATGATTTTATTTTTTTCCAATTTGTCTTCGCTTGGCTGACTTTTTGAATATTCTCGTTGTTGTATGATGGTGCTTGTTTATTGTATTCTTTTCGATCAATATCGGCATGTGTAGGTGCAATGAGAATGAGTCTATCAATTTTTTTATTTAATTTCTGTATAAATTGTAGAGCGGTAGGTGCTCACAAACTATGTCCTATAATGATTGAATTTTCATTGATCTGATTTTTGTACTGTTCCAAATGTTTCAACCACGCATCTAAATTTGGATAATCAGAGTCTGGAAGATCTGGCACGAGAACCTTATATCATTGTTCTGTTAGTTTTTTTTGAAGTCGTGAATATCGATTTTTTTTACTATTTCATTCTGTGCCATGAAGAACAAGTACCGTTTTATTTAATTTCAGATTACTTGAATTTATCAGTCTTCCATATTCACCGAAAGCTTTTTCTCACTGTACGAAAGTTTTTATTCCTTCGAGGTTGCCTTCGTGGGTCGTCTGTTTCAATGCTTCTTCATATGTCAATCGGATGGGCTCGTGAGTTTCGAATTCTGCAGCAGATAATTTCTGTGGTGTGTCGTCCACTAATTCCAAAAGTATTGGTTGGTCTATTTTTTGTCTTCGGACATTTTTATTTTCAGCGAAAAAATTGGATTCTGATTGTCGTCAGATTTTTCTTATCGCTTTGACTTTGTAGCCTGATTCTTCCAAGACTTCTCTTTCGGCTGCGATAAGCGGGTCTTCATCAGACTCTATTCATCCGATGACGGGTGAGATCCGGTTAAATTTTTTCCATTTCAAAAATAAAAATTTATTATCTGACTTTCTATGAACGACGGCAGAAATGCTATGTCTGCGTTCGGCTGTAGGATGTGGCTGTTTGTCTTGATATACAGGCATGATGACTTGAGGGATAGGAAGAGTAACAGAAAGAGTGCCCTCACCCCCAGTCCTGCTCTGCAGGACTGACCCCTCTCCCTGTGGGAGATGGGTAGAGGCAAAGTCTAATATCGTCTGGATTACTCTTTCGGGATCGCTAAATATTTCTGCATTTCTAAATCTCAAAATATGTAATCATTCTAATTTTAATTCTTTCTCTCTTCTTTTGTCTTCTTTCTTGTTTTCTTCTTTGTCATGAATTCATCCATCAAGTTCTACCACGAGTTTGAGTTGATGGCAATAAAAGTCTACGATATATCTTCCAAAAGGGGTTTGTCTTCTAAATTTTAGTCACAGCTTATTATTTCTAACTAATTCCCAAAAAATTTCCTCTGCAGGAGTTTGATTTTTTCTGAGGTCCTTAGCAAATTGCATAATATCTTTACTGATTCGCTTATATAGGGAATAGCTTCCCTTCTCCTTGTAGGAGAGGGGTTTGGGGTAAGGTCAACTGGTTTTACTCTCTTGTATGATTTGCTCATTGTAACGCTTTGCGAATTCAAAATCTCTCTCATCATGTGCAGGCACAGCCATGACAGCTCAGGTTCCATAATTTGCCAAGACATAATCAGCGATGAAAATAGGGATTTTTTCATCATTAAATGGGTTGATAGCATAAGCACCTGTGAATTGTCCCGTCTTGTCTTTTTGTAGTTCTGTCCTTTCTAGTTGAGTTTTGTGTTTCGCTGATTCTTTGTATTTTTCTACTTTGTCTTTAAATTC
>CAYUVZ010000008.1:5810-17406 GCA_964448265.1 uncultured Candidatus Peribacteria bacterium
AAATCTTTCATATTTTCTTCCCAATTTAATTTGTCTAGTCATCCAAGTAATCTCTCCGCGTATTTGGTAATCCTCAGTACTCGTTGTTTCATCGGTTTTTGTTCCACTTCACTGCCACAGCGTTCGCATTTTCCATCATCCAAATCTTCATTTGCCAAGCCCGTCATACATTTGGGGCATCGGTTTATCGGCTTAAAATCTACATAGGCTAATCTTTGTTGCTTCGTTGGGTCGGTGATAGGCATTGCTTTCTGTAACTTTTCGTCGTAATAATGGTTGTATAATTGCAAAAAAATTCGCTGAGTTCGTTTGTAATATTTCGGATCGGCGGTGTTGACGGATCTATCCCAATCGTAGGTACAACCAAACATTTCAAGCTGCTTGATGTAGGTATCGATATTTTTTTTCGCGACATCTTGGGGTTTCATTTTGTGTTCGATGGCGTAGTTTTCTGTTCATAATCCAAAAGTATCAAACCCCATCGGATGGAGGACATTGAATCCCTCCAGCATTTTTTTTCTCGCAAGAGTATCGCTGGCGATATATCATTTGGGATGTCAGACATGAAGCCCAGCTCCGCTAGGATAGGGGAACATATCCAATACATAAAATTTTTCTTTTTTGTCATCTTCTGTCACCTTGTATATTCAGGATTCTTTCCATTTTTTTTGTCGTTTGCTACTAATATCTTTGAGATTCATACTTCTTTCATAGAGATATAAAGGACCTTTATCCTATTCAAAGTCCTCGTAATTTCAACTGAATGTCTAAATTGAGTAGTGAGTATTCTTGTTTGAGGGTAACAAATCCCCCTTGTTGAGTTTTCTGGTTTGAGTGGAACAAACCCACCCCAACCCCCTCCCTTATCAAGGAGGGGCAGGCTGATTAGTTTTAAGAAAGACTATTGACTAGATCGTATTGAAATAAGCTAGGAAAAGACTATAAGTTTCGTAGTCAATTCAAGGTAGAATGTGGACAGCATTCAGATTTATTTTTTTATACTTTGCTATGAAAAAAATATTCTTCTCCTTGTTTCTAATAGTGATGTTTGGGTGATTCTTTCATTACACTTTTGCTGATTCTGTTTTGCATCCTGCTTTCTATGTGTGGTCGTCTGCTACGCTTTTTGGTAACTCCTCTTTGGATGCTACATTCCTCGCTAAACTCAAAGCCTATCAGGCAAATTATATTTTCTTGTCACTCACTTCTTCTCAGAGGACAACCTATTTTTCTACGAGTGCGGGGAAAACTTATTTACACAACTTCATCAACACTTTGAATGATAACGGGATATCGGTCTGACTTTTGTTAGGTGACAACTCTTATCTCAGTGGTTCCTGAAAACAAAAACTGCTTGCTATCCTGCCTCTTTTCAATGCGTTTAATAATGAATGAGACTGATTTTCTCAAATACATTTGGATATAGAACCCTATACGCTTGATGGTCGGGAATGGACTCCTGATGCCACTACTGAATGATTGATGCAGGACTATTTAGATGTGTTGAGTGCTGTTCAATCTGCTACGACATCTCCTGTGATGGCCGATGTTTATCGACGCTACAAAGATATCAATTATGAATGAGTTCCTTTTATAGAAAAAATTCTCCCCTATGTAGATGGGATTGCGGTAATGCATTATATTACCAGTAGCAGTCTTGTCCTTTCGAGGGCACAATATTTCTACAATTTAACTGAAGCTGAGGGTAAGGATTTGTTTTTTGCACTTCCTTTTGATACTTCGCGTACAGCTCCTTATACATTTTACAAAACATCTTTAGGCACTTTCTTGACTGCGGTGAAGCCTGTTGTGAGCGCTGGTATTCCTATAGCATTACATGATTTCGCTGATTTCGACGCATACTGGACTACCTATGTTTCTCCGATGACGACGATCATAAATAATCTTGTAACCAGTAAAATGTCGTCTACCACTCGTACACAGTATCTAGCGACTTTCAATACCAAATATACGACGCTTTTGCAATCCTTATTTACTCCATCGTTGTTTACGCAGTAACAAATAGTTATGAAATATACTTATCTATGATATCTATATTTTTTGATCGATATTTAAATTTTCCTATTGCTGTTTTTTTGATTTGATATATCCCTCAAACAGCCTTTTTTAATTTTTTTGCTATTTTAATATAAGTAAGTCATCATGTGGGATACGGAGGAGCCCCAAAATACATCTTTAAAACATCAGCATCTATTTTGTTTCCCCTTTTATAAAGCATTACAAGAATTTTTTTTATATCTTCTGCTTGTAGCTCGTACATCATATCAGTCCCCAATTCTTCGTTTTGCAAAAATCAATCATATGATCTCTCGTTCTCAATATAATCTGATGTCTCAATCAAAATGTCTTCTTGGGGATTCTCAGGTTGTTGAAATTCTGTGAGTATTTCTTTTGAGGTAGTTTCAAATATGTCTACGACTTCTTTTTGGTTGTCTTTGTCGGTATCCAAATCTTCTCATACTACTGCATCTTCCTTTCTTTTTATACCAGCTGGTTTAGGTTTATGATAATTCCCACTCTTACCAAAATATTTGCTATGAGACCAACCCCGCATTTTTCTTTCGGCCCTTTTTTTAATCTGTCTTATTCTTTCTTCTGCTAGAGAGAGTTCTCATGCTATTTCTTCAAGCGTCTGCTCTTGGGTATATGGACTCCATCCATAGAATCTCCTCACGACATCTGATTCTTTGTAGGTAAGTATAGATAAAGCCTCTTCTATTTCTTTAGCAGTATCTTCTCTGAGAAGTGAGGTATAGTCTGGTTTAGTGTGTTGATAACGATCAATGCCTGCAGAAGAATCATCTCTGAGTGGATCGGGTGTGTCAGTAGATATATACCTTTTATTTCCTACATTTTGCAATATTTTCTGGATTTTTTCATCGGGAAAATCGAGCATTTCAGCAAGTTCTGCGGGAGAGGGTTCTCTCTCGTTTATTTGTTCAAATTTGTTTGATGCTCTATTTAATTTGTTTACTGATCCTATTTGATTGTTTGGTAGTCTCACCATCCTGCTTTGTTCAGCAAGTGCTTGGAGAATTGACTGTCTAATCCACCATACCGCATATGAAATAAGTTTAAATCCTCTTGTTTCATCAAATTTTTCCGCAGCTTTTATTAATCCCAGATTCCCTTCTTCGATAAGGTCGGGGAGAGAAAGTCACTGATTCTGAAATTGTTTAGCTACAGAGACTACAAACCTTAAATTAGCATTAACAAGTTCGTTAAGAGCTACCTTGCTTCATTTTCTTATTTCCTGTGCTAATTCGACTTCTCTCTCTACAGTAATTAAATCTATTTTACTAATCTCCTCGAGATATTTATCTAGAGAAGCGTCTTCGCGATTCGTAATGCTTTTTGTTATTTTGAGCTGTCTCATCTCGCATTACAGATAAAAAATAAATTCGAAATTATTCTTTCGTGAAAAATATATTTTATCCCAAAAATTCTTTTAGATGTTTTGTTACAATAAAGTTTGATTCTAATCTTTTTATTGCTTTTTCTTTGATTTGTCTTACTCTTTCTCTTGTGAGATCAAGTTGTTCTCAGATCTTTTCACAATCCATTGATTCACATCCGATACCATAAAAAAGTTTCAGTATATCAGATTCTCTTTTAGTGAGTATTCTTAATGTTCTTTCAATTTCTTTTTCGAGGTCCTCCACAATAAGTTTTTGATCTGTGGGTAAAATTTCTTTGTTTTCCAATATCTCTTCGAGAGTGTTTTCTTCTTCTCAGACTGGCATATCTATCGATAGATGCCTTCAGCTAACTCTGAGTGTTTCAAGAATTTTATCTTTTGGGAAGTCTAGAATTTCTATGAGTTCTTCAGGTGTGGGCTCGCGTTGATTTTCTTGTTCAAATTTGGAAAATGCATTATTAATTTTATTTAATGATCCTACCTGATTGAGTGGAAGTCTGATGATTCTACCTTGATCAGCAAGTGCCTGGAGGATCGATTGTCTAATCCGCCATACGGCGTAAGAGATAAATTTAAATCATCTTGTTTCATCAAATTTTTCTACCGCTTTGATAAGTCCGAGATTTCCTTCATTGATCAAATCTGGTAAAGAAAGTCACTGATTTTGATATTGTTTGGCTACTGATACAACGAATCTTAAATTTGCTCTGGTTAATTTTTCCAAAGCCGTTTTATCTCCTTTTTTGATTCTTTGTGCGAGATCGACTTCTTCTTCAACAGTAATAAGTTCCTCCTTTCCTATTTCATAAAGGTATCTATCTAGATTATAGCTCTCGCGATTAGTAAAACTACCGCCTATTCTTAGTTTTCTCATGGAGTATGTTTAAATGTTGCCCCGCAGAGCGGGATAAAAAATGTTTAAATGTTCCTCTTTCGAGGACAAGTGAATGTTGAATGATTGTAATGTATCGTAATGAGTTGTAATATCTGTTGTGGTAGATTAGTTGATGAGGTTCTTGTATCCTTTACATTTTTTTCTAATTTTCGCTTTGATTTTGCTAACTTTTACGGATGTCATATTTAGAATGCTCGCTATTTCTCATGGTGCTTTTCATTCAATCAATAGTGTCACGACATTAGATTCAGAAGAATTTAGATTTTTAAGTATTGTTTCTCTAAAATTTTTAAGTGCCTCTTCTTTTTCTTCTGTTTCAATTTTTATTATTGGATTATAACTAAATGAATTGTCTTCATAATTCTTGATATTATTGATGTTGCTGCTGCCGTCATTCTCAAAATTAACAACGCCTGATTCAAAAATTTCATTTTCCAAAGTTCAGTTTTTCATTTTAAAATATTTAAAATAATATAAAAGTTTGTACTCGAGAATATATATTTCCTATCAAATGTCAACTTAATTGTGTATTTTTCTTCTGTTCTTTGCTTGATTGGGATGAGTTTGCATTGAAAATGGCGCTAATAACTATAAAGTCTGAGGGATTTGAGGAAGAAGAGGGAGGAAGAAGAGGGAGGAAGAAGAGGGAGGAAGAAGAGGGAGGAAAAAGAGGGAGGAAAAGTTGTCAAATAAATTTTATTTTGTAAATCATATATTGTGGCTAGGAGAAGGAGAAGAAAAGTAAAAAGCATCGTTCTCAATAAATTTAGATTAGGTATTGGGCTGACGATTTTGTGATTACTATTCTTTTTTTCGTTGTACTTTGCAAACGGATCTCCCGTGATTACATTTCTCACAAGTTACGCGAGTATTATCTTTGGTCAAATCTGATTATATATTTTTTTCGCATTATGCGTCTTGGTTGGAATCTTGATTATGTCCAAATGATATCTCATGAAATTACTCATCAGACAATTTATCATCATGATGGTAGTCGTTTCGTGTATCCTCAATTTCCCTATCATCGACTGAGATATTGGCAAGTATCAAAGTTTGTGATGATATTTATCTTGGCCGGTAATTTATCTGTTAAACTTTTTATTTGGTGGCAAAAATATTGCAGTCAAAGCATTTATCATCATCTTGTTTATCCTCGTCGTGATATGGATTTTGTATTCATTCAATTTTTCACTTCCCAAATTTTCTCTCAAGACTGAAGATAAGCCAAGTTTTGATGCTAGACATAAGGGACAGGAAAATAAATCCTCTCGTGTCTCTAGAGACGAACCAGAAGAAAGACCAGAATTTGGTCAGCCCGTATCCAGATCATTGATCAAGAGTTTATTGAAAGATAAGATAGAAAGAAAAATTGAAGCGAAAGAAAGAGAGAAAAAAATCAGACCTACTATCAATTTTTCTGGTGAGAAACCGACCTTCCCTATAGCTCTCATGGAGAGTAGTGCTGATCAGACGGTGACCATAGATGAAACGTTTCTCATGGAAAAGGCGAAAGCTTTGCAGGATAAATTGATGGAATTTAATGTGCCGATTATGATCGAATGATTTGATATTGGTCCTTCTATCGTGCAGATTAGAATCAAACCTGACGAAGGTGTCAGATTGTCTACGATAGAAAGTCTGTCCAATGATATTTCTTTGTCGCTGAAATCCAAGTCCGTGAGGATAGTTGCGCCGATTCCGGGGACGGATTGTGTCGGTATCCAGCTTCCAAATCCTAAACCGATCATGGTGAGATTGGGAGACATTTTGAGTTCAACTGAATTTGCAAATGATATGAAAAAATCTGACAACAATTTGTCGATGGGTAAAGCTATTGATGGGACGATTATTGTCAAAACGCTTGAATCGATGCCACATTTATTAGTCGCTGGTGCGACGGGTTCGTGAAAATCAGTAGGAGTAAATGATTTCATCTTGTCTTTGATGTATCAAAATACGCCGTCTGAACTAAAATTTCTCATGGTAGATCCTAAGCAGGTAGAATTAGAATTATACTCTGGACTGCCTTATTTACTTGCACCGATTGTCTTCGAACCAGATAAGGCGCTCAAATTATTAAAGCGAACCGAGCATGAGATGGAAAGAAGATATGGAATCCTCAAAGCAAATAGAGTAAAAAATATCGATGAATATAATCAGAAATGAACTGAAGAACATATGTTTCGTATCGTGTTTGTCATCGATGAACTTTCTAGTCTGATGTTGTCCAGAAGCAAAAGGGATGTAGAAAATTGTATTACACATATCTCTGCCAAGGCTCGTGCTATCGGTATTCATCTGATCGTAGCTACTCAAAGGCCATCGGTGGATGTCATTACAGGGTTGATCAAGGCGAATATTCCTACGAGAATTGCATTTGGTACGGTGTCTGAGATAGATAGTAGAACTATTTTGTGAAGAAAATGAGCGGAAACATTATTATGAAAATGAGATATGCTCTATATGGATCCGCAGACAAAATCGCCTGCCAGAATCCAGGCGCCATTTGTTTCCACAGAAGAAATCGAAAAAGTCGTCGCTACATTGAGAAATAAATATATGTGAGGTTTGACTGAAGAGGACATTTACAATCAGGAGATTATTGCTTTGCTTGAAAATAAATTTGAGGCAGGAGATCAGCTCTTTAATTCCAATGGGAATAATGATGATGAATTAGTCCAGCAGGCTATCGAGGTGATTTCTCAGACGAGAAAAGCTTCGGCGACATTGTTACAAAGGAAATTATGAGTAGGATTTGCGAGGGCAGCGAGGATTATGGATATTTTGGAAGAGAGAGGCATTATCTGACCTCAGGATGGCGCTAAGCAGAGGGATATCTTTGTGTAATGAAGAATGATTGAATGATAGAACGATAGAACGATTGAACGTTGATAAACAATAGAGGAAAAAAATGAGGAAAATTGAGGAAAGTCGAGGAATAAAGTATTTCATCATATTCCCTCAAAATAGCAAGCATATCTGACCGTAAAAAGTCAGATTTTTTGGTCTTTTGGGTTTCGTGACTATAATTACAGTACAACATCAAATATTTATTATTTATTATTTAAGTGGTGAATACGGGAAAATTTAGTCAGTCAAGAAAAAATAATGGTATGGGCTTTGTGAAAGGTATCATATTGTTTTTTCTGTGAATGTCTTGTATTTTCTTCATGGCAAGGGCGTTTGATATCACTCCTATAGCTAGAAATGTACAACAGATTTTGCAAAATATTCTCCTCACTTCGGATGGACAAAATACTTCAGCTACGGGAGTATTCATCGAATGATTATCAGGAAACGCTTGGTTCAAGGGTGATTTGACGATAGATAGTATTTACAATGCCATTGTGCTTGGGACAAATGGAAGTGGAAAATTAACGGCTGCTACAAGTGGTCAGGTATATAATTTTATCAGTTGATTCGTCTTTGGTTGAACGGCTGGAGCAACGGGAGCAATGTGAGCGACGGGAGCTAATTGAAGTAATTGAGTGACATGAGCGATGTGAGCGACCGGCGCGACAGGGACACAATGAGCTACTTGAGCAAATTGAACGAATTGAGTGACCGGTGCAGTTTGAGCGACGGGAGCACAATGAATACAATGAACTACTTGAGCTAATTGAACGAATGGAATTGATGGAATAAATTGAGCGACAGGATTTTTGCAAACATGAGTTTTGTGAGCGATGCCATTTCGAGATGGAAATGATTGGATTACAAATAATACAAACATATTTAATACCTGATTTAATGTTGGAATAGCAACGATATTGCCTACAGCGAAATTAGATATCAATGGAAATTTGAGAATCAGAAATGTGCCATATAACTGATCGTTAACTTGAATTTTAGTGATAGATGCGAGTGGGTTTGTCTATCGAAATGATTTGAGTTTCGGTGTGACGTGACCACAATGAGTTACTTGAGCGACAGGAGCAAATGGAACAAATTGAGCTGATGGAATTAACGGAGTCACATGAGCAATCTGAGCGACTGGTGCAACATGACCGCAATGAATTCAGTGAGTACAATGACCAATATGAGCAACGGGGGCAAATGGGACAAATTGAGTTGATGGAATAAATTGAGCAACATGAACAGCACCAAATCATGATTGGTCTTGAACATATCTTAGATTTGAGAATCCATTTGGATGACGATGAAGTTTTGTTAATCTCATCTGACCGCAATGATCGATGTGAGCATCGTGATACGCTGTAGTAATAAATATTGTACAGACATGAGCAGCATGAACAAATGGACAGTGTGCTAACACGGGGAATATAATAAGTTTTTACGCCGATACAGATTATAATTTAACATATACAATAGGAATAGATACGTTATTATGATCTACAATAATGTGTTCAGATTGAGCAACTTGACCACAATGAATTCAATGAGTAACGGGAGCAATGTGAGCAACATGAGCACAATGAATTCAATGAGTGACGGGAGCAATCTGAGCGACCTGAGTTGCTTGAGTGAATGGAAGCGATTGAGTCAACTGAGCAACAGGAGCAACATGACCACAATGAGCAACTGGTGCTAATTGAGTTGAT
Source organism: uncultured Candidatus Peribacteria bacterium (assembly GCA_964448265.1). Lineage (GTDB taxonomy): Bacteria > Patescibacteriota > Gracilibacteria > Absconditabacterales > Absconditicoccaceae > CAJBLF01. Next base: position 14,707 of record CAYUVZ010000008.1, read on the forward strand.
GGAATAAATTGAGCGACGGGAGCGACATGACCACAATGAGCTACTTGAGCTAATTGAACGAATTGAGCTGATGGAATAAATTGAGCGACAGGATTTTTGCAAACATGAGTTTTGTGAGCGATGCCATTTCGAGATGGAAATGATTGGATTACGAATAGCACAAATATATTTAACACATGATTTAATATTGGAATAGCAACGATATTGCCTACAGCGAAATTAGATATTAATGGAAATTTAAGAATCAGGAATGTGGCATATAGTGGATCATTAACATGAATTTTAGTGATAGATGCCAGCTGATTTGTCTATCGAAATGATTCGAGTTTATTAGTCGGTCCAACATGATCGCAATGAATTCAATGAGTAACGGGAGCAATCTGAGCGACCGGTGCACAATGAATACAGTGAACAGCATGAGCTATTTGAGCGACGGGAGCAAACGGAATTGACTGAATAACTGGAGCTATCTGAGCGACGGGAGCGACATGACCACAATGAATTCAATGAATACAGTGAATTCAAGGATTGATAGGACTAACATGATTACAATGAATACAAGGAATACAATGAATTCAATGAGTAACGGGAGCAATCTGAGCGACCGGAGCTGCTTGAGTGAATGGAATCGATTGAGTTAACTGAGCGACTGGTGCAACATGACCGCAATGAATACAATGAGTAACGGGAGCAATGTGAGCAACCGGTGCACAATGAATACAGTGAACAGCATGAGCTATCTGAGCGACGGGAGCAAACGGAATTGACTGAATAACTGGAGCTGTTTGAGCGACGGGAGCGACAGGGCTACAATGAATACAATGAGTAACGGGAGCAAACGGAATTGACTGAATAACTGGAGCTGTTTGAGCGACAGGAGCGACATGACCACAATGAATTCAATGAATACAGTGAACAGCGTGAGCGATCTGAGCAACAGGATTTTTACAAGCGGGAGTTTTGTGATCAGTGCCGTATCGAGATGGAGCAGCTTGGATTACTTCAAGTAGTGCAATCTTTACTACATGATGAAATGTATGAATCTGAACGATATCGCCTACTCAAGCGTTGACGGTAAGTGGAAACATCAACGTCACCCCAGGATATAATATCTATGATGGATGATGAAATCCGTATCTTACAGGTATATGAAGTCTTGCTTCTTCGTATGTAGCTGTCTCAGATAGCGGAACATATTTCGAGGCGAATAGTGGAACATATTTTGATCTGTATTCAGGAGATTATTATACTACCAATCCTCTCGGATATATTACGACATGGAATGAATCTGATCCCGTATGGTCGGCCGCTAGTACAAATTATTATACCAAGACTTTTATTGATAATTTCATGGCGTGAGTGGCTGGAGGACTTTTGTATAAAGGAATCGTGGATTATTCAACCTGAGTATTACCAACAAATACACAAACCTGATTTTTTTATCTCGTTTCTGTTTCATGAAGTGTAAATGGATTGATCCTCTATGAGAGAGATATGCTTGTGGCGAATAAAACACTTGCTACCCCCGCTACCTGAGATTTTGATGTCATCAGAAATAATGTAAATGTGGAATTGGATCCTGTATATGGTGTTGCAGTGGTGTGATTATCCAATTGATATTGAACATACTATAGTTGAGGTCAATTCATAAGTGATAGACGATATCAATCTTGAACTAAATATTGATGGGGAACAAATAATCCTTTTAGTCGTTTTACTATAACAAATACTGGTTGAGCGATGAATGCTGCTAATACTATTATGAGGATAGAGGATATTGTTTCCAAAGAATGATTAGATTTTGGTGGTAGTGGTGGGGCAGCAGGTTGATCATATATAAGAGGTTCAACACAATGAGCGGTACGCGGTCTTATCACAATATGAATATGATATATGGATTTTGCAGGTATTAATGTAACAACATCAAGACTTCGTATTAATACAGCGAGTTGATATGTCGGTATAAATAATGCTAGTCCATCTGAAGCTCTGGATGTGGCAGGGAATATCAAGACAAATGGGAATATTAAATTATCTGCTACAGGATATATTGGTTCAAATCCTAGTCAAATTCTTCTCTGATATAATGGATATGTCGGTATAGGAACAACCACACCATCACAGCCTCTTGAGGTCTGAGGTGCTGCTAAGTTAAATGGAGATTTACTTTTTGCTAGTCCATCTCAGATCTATGCGGGTGCTAATAATTGGCAGATTTATTTATGACCATCAGGAACAGTAAGTATAGGTGATAATACTACTACATATAAATTAAATGTAAAATGAGATGTAGGAACAAAGACCGTAGTATTGACGACGAATAGTACTTGATTATCTACAAATATCACAGGTCAGATTATATTTTCTTGAGGTAATTTTTATGGAAACAATGGATCAACCCGATTGCAACTTAACTAATGTCACTCTGACCCCGTAGCTTCGTACGGGGGAAGAGTATAGCTGTTATAAGTAATTGAGTTATATCCTTCCCCCGAAAAGTCGGGGTCAGGATGACAATTAAATATATAAAAAAATCCCGGACTAAAAAAGCCGGGATAGTAATGGTATGAATATTTTTTACTGAACAATTATTTTTTGAACTAATATTCCTTTGTTAGTATTTACATGCAAGAAATATAATCCTGCATGATTGATATTAAAGTTTTTCTCTTTAGTCGACAGGATTACCTGTCCTAAAGT
>CAYUVZ010000009.1:0-7510 GCA_964448265.1 uncultured Candidatus Peribacteria bacterium
GTTAAGAGATCTTACCTATAATTATTTGGTGGTGCATTTTGAACTATAATTAACCCCTTTAAAAATCAGCTTGTTTGCTGGGAGGAAATAAGTATAGTGTCAGTAAGTAAATGCTATTGCATAGCATTCTAGGGATAAATTTACGTAATTTTTTCTCTCAAGCATGGATTTTGACCCAAAACTGTTATTACTCCTGGATATTGTCATCGACAATTACATCAACAAAGGAGAACCCGTGGGTTCTAAATTTTTGCATTCTCTGGGAGATACGGAATACGCCCCTTCTACGCTGAGAAAATATCTCAATGTCTTGGAAAAGGCGGGGATGGTATATCAGCCCTACAATAGTTCCTGAAGGATTCCAACCGTGCAATGATTAAGTACCTATATAGACAACCGGCTTACCGTGCAAAATGAAGAAGTGGCAACAGAGGTAATCAAAGTCAGAAGTGGATTAAAAAATTTAGTCGAAAGTATTTGAAATCTGGCAGATGGTGTGGTGGTATGATTTGTCAAAAATGATGAGTATTATTACCTGGGGATCAATAACCTCCTCAAGGATGACCATATAGAGGAATATCATACTATAAGGAATATCGTTCGTTTCATCGAAGACAAGAAAATCGTATCGTTAATCGACAACAAAATCATCAAAAAAAATCAGATGTATTATTCTTTTTTTGAAGACACCGATATCGTCATCTCTTGTGTGTACGCTAAAGTCACTATTGACGACTATGATTGCATCATTAGTATCATCGGTCCTACCAGAGTAAATTACAAAAAAAATCTGGCAATTATCCACAAGCTCGTGCAATCTTTAAATCCTTAAATGTTTGAAATGATAGAAAAATTGGAAAAAAACACCTCGACGGAAAATCCTGAAAATGGAAAGGAGCAAATTTTTAATAAGCACGAAAGCAAACTCTGATCTGAAGAATTAGCTGAAGCGAAAAAAACTGCTGAAGAACTCAAGGCACTAGAAAAAGAATTTGATACACCCGACAAAATAAATAATAGTGCACCCAAGAAAGTGAATATTCCCCTTTCCCTTTCAGTCCAAAAAGCCTTGGATAAGATTGGGAATGACCGTCCCGACGCCAAAGCTGGTATTACTGAATCCTATCTCGCCGTAGATTCTACAATTAGGAAAAATAGGTTTTTAAGCCGGATTATGGGATATAAAAAAAATGTATAAAATTGCTTTGTCATTGCGAGGTACGAAGCAATCTTATTTTAAATAATATTATTTCTGATCCCAAGATTGCTTCGCCCGAGAAGTCGGGGCTCGCAATGACTGTTATTAATCTTTTAATTTTTTAATCTTTTAATATTCTAATCAGTATGTGAGAAATTATCCAAAGTACAGGAGGAATCATTTATACGATAGCATCAGATGGCGAGCCTAGATACCTCTTGATCAAAAGACATGCCCTCAGTGGAAAAATAGAACGGGTCGCTCCCAAAGGGAAGATCCAACAAGGAGAAGAAATCGGGAAAGCTGCTTTGAGAGAAGTGAGTGAAGAAACCGGGATCCCTATCAATCAGATGAAACTGAAACAGAAATTGGGAACTACGCAGCTCAGAAATACTGATAATCAAAAAGGTCATATGGACAAGGATGTCACCTATTTTTTGATTGAATATTCCTGAGACCCTGATTGTGTAAAAATAGAAAAAGCTGAATGATATATCGGCGTGCATAAGCGATCTACGATCAATGAAGTCCTAGGACTCATCTACTATCAGGATATTAGAGAGCTGATTAGGACAAGTTATGCTATGATCAAGGCAGACAAGAAGATATCAAATATCAAACAAGATTTCATCAAAAAGCTCTAAAATTGACGAAATGCGGTTGATTTTTTTGGTGAATTACTTATACATGTGTTTGTGAAAAAAGTTTTTTAGCGTTTAACTGAATTGATGGGAAAACAGCCAATAGTTTCCTACACCTTTCATGATGTCCCTTTGGATCAACAAGAAATCATCAAAACTGTAGTTCAACAAAATTTGGACGGGAAGATGGACTCTTATCTGAAAAAAATCTATGACAACAAAGAAAACGCCGAAGTTAGGATCGAATACAAAGTCAGTCAAAACAAAACCGGGAAATTTGAATCCAGCTTTTTGTTTCATTTCGATGGACAACAGTTCTTGTACAATAATAAAACAGCGTTTAAATACCCTGAAGACCTAGTAAATCACGCATTCCAACACTTCAAAGAATACCTGTCTAAAATGAATGTTAAATGATAAATTAATCTTTTAATTTTCTAAATCTTTTAATCTTGTAATCTCTTACTTTCATGAAAAAAATTATCTTACTAAAGAGTGATATGAACAATTGCTTGCGGAGCTAAATGAGCTCAAAAAGGACAAACTCCCTAATATCTTGGAGAGATTGTGAGAAGCCAAAGCTATGTGAGATCTTTCTGAAAACTTCGAATACAAATCTGCATTGGAAGATAAGGATTTTGTGAATTCAAGAATTTCAGAGATTGAGACATTGATTGACAATGTAGAGATCATCAAAGAAGAGAAAAAAAGTAAATCTGACAAAGTTGTCGATTATGGTTCATTAGTCACGTTTAGAATCGAAGATGATGATACCTATACGGTGACTGTTGTAGGATCATGAGAAACTACTATGGAGTTTGATCGCACCATCAAGACGGTCAAAGATTCAGTAAAAATATCCCTCGAATCTCCTATGGGGATAGCTATCAGAGGACACAAGGCTGGTGATGTCGTGAGGATGAGACTTCATACTGGCAAGAAAGAAATTACTATCTTAGATATCAAATAAGGTCAAATAATTATCTCCTTATTCAAAGGCAATCTTTGTAAGCTTAGGGGCCCAATTATTCCAAACATCAAGAGAAACCGTACACGACAGAGGTTTCTTTTTTTGGTCTAATCCTTTGATAGCCATCACTATCGTATAGGGGTCTGCATAGCTTAGATTGGCAGTATAGATAGCTTTTAATTCGTGATCTGCATTTCTACATCCGGATTGTATCTGAGCCATCTTATTATTTGTAATGAAATCTTTGTTTACCATCCTAAACATCGTAGAAATATCCAGTATCATATCATCTTCTACATTTTTGAAAAGATACCCGTAGGTGTTGCCATCAAAAGCCGTTCGAAATCCAGTTCCATGTTTGTAAAATGTGTATCCTCGCGTGGAATCGAAGGTATCTTTCTTGGAATTTAAGTAATCCAAAACGAGATATCCACAGTCCTGATTCTTTAAAATTTTGCTACATACAAAACGCTCTATGCTCGCTACCATATTTTTGTTATCATAGAGAATATTGATTTCATTCCCAGATCTGATTGCACTGAGTTGTGGCTGGCTAGAAAGATCTAGATACATAAAGTCTTTGAGGAAAAAATATTTATTGTCTGTGATCAAGAGTTGCTGTTCTGGTAACAAAAGTGATTGAACATCTATGACAGGAGTGGTTTTGAAATATTTTTGGATAGGACCAGCGATACCTATTTTACGCTTGAGATAGTCATTGAGGTTGATAGTAGAACTCTTGAGTCCGATGACCTCTCCTTTGTCAGTAGTGAGGGTATGGGTATAATGAGGAAAATTATTATCCGTTTTTAATTTCCCGATAAATCTGACCTGACTTCATGTTGGAGTCAAACCATCTTTTGGACTAGGGACATTTTGAGTAAGAGATGTTAAACCCTTGAAGATCAAAATAACACCCACGCAAATAAGGATGATATACAATAATGTTTTTTTATTTACTATTTGCTTTTGCCTGATTTTTCTTATAAGCATAAGATATGGGTAACCTATTAAAAAACAAAAATACAACATATCAACCAGTTTATACTGATTTCCTGTTAGAAAGCAAGCATTTTAGCCCCGAGGGGCATTTACATATTAGCAGTCCATACCTATGGAAACTAGACGACAAAGTCTGATAACAAGCTTCACAGCCATCAACAGCCAGGTCAATCTTTCATCAATCAGGGACTCACAAGGGATTTATGTGAAGCATATTTTGGATTCTCTAGAGCTGGGAAAGGTCCGAGAGATAGCCAAAGGTTCGAGGGTTTGTGATATTGGAACGGGGGGATGATTTCCTCTCTTACCGCTAGCAATGAGCAATCCAGAAGCCACTTTCGTAGGGATTGACGCGAGGAGAAAAAAGGTCGACGCTGTGAATCAGATGATCCAGGAATTGGATATTAAAAATGCTAAAGCCATACGAACCAGGATGGAAGACTATCACGAAACTTTTGATATTATCACAGCGAGAGCTGTAGCCTACATAGACAAAATTATTGCTCGAAGCACTCATTTACTCAGAAAGGGTGGCTATTTTGTCCTGTACAAGCAAGTATCTGATGAAGAAAAAAAAGCTATTTTGCAACTTTGCAGGTTAAAAAAATTTGCTGTAGTGAAGGAACATGCTTATAGCCTCTTCGAGGGAGACATCCAGAGGGTCATCTATGTGTTGCAGAAAATTTCTTAACAATGCACCAGCAGATTTTTTATTCCACCCGTAAAATCAACAGCATGACGCCGATACCGATCAGAAAGAAAAACAGTTGTCAGATTGTTTGAGAAAATTTGTTTTCTTTGTGAAGCTCAGGGATGAGATCAGATCAGGCGATATAGAGCAATGACCCTGCCGCGAAAGGGATGAGGAAGGAAGTGATATTTGGAATGGAACGAGAGATCAGCAAAGCGATGATAGCTCAAGCAATCGAAGTGAGCGCTGTGAGGAAATTTATTTGCAATGCTCTTTTTTTACTAAAGCCTCCATGGAGAAGAATCGCGAAATTTCACATCTCGTGAGGGATCTCGTGGAAAATGATGGCGATCGTGGTAGCAATACCCACTTGGATATTCACCAGATAACTCGCTCAGATAATCAGTCAGTCAATAAAATTATGCACCACATCACCGATCAAATTCATGATAGCAAAAGGATGCACATGGGTCTTGGTGATGGGCATATGACAGTGATTTCGATGGATAACCTTTTCAGTTACTAAGCCAAAAAGCACTCATGATAAGACGAAGAGAGAAACTTTTAGTGGCAAAATTCCCTGGACTACGGTCTGGGGAAGAAGATGGATAAATACATCACCGAACAACGCCCCCGTAGAAAAACTGACGAAAAGCAGGAGCATTTTTTTTAATTTTTCTGTCTTGATACCCAAGGTAATAACTCCTATCAAAGAAATCAGACTCACAATGAAAACACTCGCAAGTGCGTAGGTTCGGACCATTCACATGTTGTGTATATAAATAAAAAATATTTGTCATCCTGAGGACGATTAGGACGAAGGATATAACTAAATATGCTATACTCTTCGCTGAAACGCTCAGAGTGACATATTCTATATTATTTCTCTTCTAATAGTCTTATCCAGTCTCACTAAGCTTTCATAGACAATCGTACCTGACGCGTCAGCGAGTGCCTGAATGGAATTTTTGGCTGTAGAACTGGGGGAAATAATTTCAACCTTGTCGCCAATCTTTGCGAGAGGATCATCTATCTTGCAGCAGCACAGATTCATACATATCGTACCGACTTGCTGGATATATTTTTTTCCTCGTTTGAAGAAAATGCCTCCTGATGCGTGTCTATCCAATCATTCTGCATAGCCAAAAGGAATCGTAGCTATCAGTTCTCTGTCGTAAGGCTTGTATGTTTGATGGTAGCTGACTCATTCACCCGGTCGAGCAATGGGCAAGGAAATAATTCTGGAAGAAATGCTCAATGCAGGAGTGAGCGATTTAGCTTTTTTGAATGCAGGGTCATCTGGTCTCAATGGATTGTAGCCATACAAGGCGAGGCCTGGTCTCCATGCGTTGAAAAACTCGCCGTGAATTTTGAAAATGCCAGCGCTATTGCCAATATGTCTTCGCAAAGGAGCGTGTCCATAGTCTAAAACCATATGATACATAGTTTTAAATTTCTTGACCTGTTCCTCTATCCCATCGAAATGGATATCATCAGCGCTATGCAAATGCGACATCACTCCTTCGACAGTAATGTTTGGATAGTTTTTGAGTTCGTCCAAAAATTTTGGCAGATTATCTTCGGAGATTCACTCCCTATTCATGCCGGTATTGAAGAAAATGTGGATCTTTTTTTCTTTGGAGGAATTACCTAATACGGAAAGCGTTCATATATTGTATACACAAAACGCGACTCTGCGATGGTCAAACTTATCGTAGTTTTCAAGCATTGTTTCTCAGATAAGCAGGATCTGTTTATTGGAATATTTTTTGACAATTTGATATTCGGGGAAACTATCTACCGCAAGATATGGGACATCTAATCTTCTCAAAATTTTGACCATTTGAAGCAGACCGTGACCGTAGGCATTGGATTTTAAAATTGGGAAAATCCCTGACTGTGGCTGAAGTTGTTGAAGAATAGTAAAATTCTGAAGGATGGTCTTTTTGTTGATCGAGATCACGTTCATGGCTTTGAGTCTGGGTTTGAAGATGCTTTTGAGTCGGCTAAACATGGCAGATTTTAATGTAAAATGGAGAATATGTCATCCTGAACGAAGTGAAGGATATAACTCAATTACTTATATCAGTTATACTCTTCCACCCCCGACGATTCGGGGGGTCAGAGTGACATGAATACTTTTATCCTTTCCCCTCAAATATTCAAGGAAAATCCTTATTGAAATTAACTTACAAAACGATACATACGATAAAAAGTTGAATATTTTTTATATATAGCAATCATAATTACTAATATGTCAAACTAATTTACTGAATGCCTTTTACTTATTTGCTTTTTGGGGCATTTTTGAATAAAATCTTAGTAGCGTTTAATTTAGATCTTAAAAATATCAAAGCGATGCAATTGGAGAATATCAAAAAAATGAATGATGTGAATATGCTTTTGGATGCTGTAGAGAGTGAAGTATTGGAAAACGATACTGCCACTACGACTACCGACAAAAGTAAAAAAGAAGAGAAAAAAATGACGATAGAATATTTCTGAACTGACTTAACCAGAGAGGTCAAGGATGGGCTTATCGATCCTATTATCTGAAGAGATAATGAGATTAATCAGGTCATCTATACCTTGATGAGAAAAAATAAAAATAATCCTCTGCTCATCTGAGAAGCTGGAGTCGGAAAAACCGCCATTGTGGAAGGACTCGCTCAGAAAATTATCCGTGATGAAGTCCCAGAAAAATTGAAGGGAAAGAGAATTTTCCTATTGGACATGGGGACATTAGTGGCAGGAACTAAGTATAGAGGGGAATTTGAAGGCAGGATGAAATCTATCCTCGAAGAAGCTATGGATGTTACAAACAATATTATCCTCTTTATCGATGAAATTCACACTATCATCGGAGCAGGCTGAGCAGAAAATAATGATGCTGCACAGATGATCAAACCCTTGCTTTCAAGAGGGAAAATTAAATTAATCTGAGCTACTACATTCAATGAATACCAAAAACATATCGAGAAAGATGCTGCGTTAAAAAGAAGATTTCA
>CAYUVZ010000009.1:7610-17237 GCA_964448265.1 uncultured Candidatus Peribacteria bacterium
TCAATGAATACCAAAAACATATCGAGAAAGATGCTGCGTTAAAAAGAAGATTTCAAGAAGTCGTAGTCAACGAACCCGACATGGAATCTACGATGAGTATTCTCCAAGGATTGAGACAGACCTATGAAGATTTTCATGGAGTACATTTGCCTGATGAAGCATTGGATGCTGCGATACAATTGAGCAAAAGATATATGTTAAATAAGTTTTTGCCTGATAAGGCACTGGATTTGGTAGATGAAGCGGCCGCGAGAAAATCTACTATGAATCAGAAACTCGAACGCGATGATACGTATGTAAAATATGAAGAGACGTTGGGCAAAATTCAGGCTAAGATAGAAGAAGCTATCGAGAAGCAGGACTATTTTGGTGCCGCAGAATTGAAAGAAAAAGAAGAAGAAATCAAGGTAGCAATGAATAAGATTAGAACGAGTAAAAATGTACCTACTCATCTCAGACCAACTATTGGCAAAGAAGATATCGGAAATGTATTGGCTGATAAGACAGGCATCCCGACCAATATTGTGAACGAAGATGAAATCAGCAAATTAAAAAGATTGGCTACAGATTTGAAAATAAATATCGTCGGACAGGATGAAGCCGTCGATGCCGTAGTCAAAACGCTGACCAGAAGCAGATTATCTATTATTCCAAAAAAGAAGCCTATCGGATCTTTCCTTTTTCTTGGACCCAGCGGTGTAGGAAAAACATATCTTGCGAAATTGATAGCGAGGGATTATTTTGGTGATGAGAATGCATTGATCAGGATAGATATGTCGGAGTTTATGGAAAAATATTCTGTTTCTAAATTGATAGGTTCTCCAGCTGGATATGTCGGATATGACGAAGGCGGAAATTTGACTGAAGCGGTAAGGAGAAAACCTTATAGTGTTGTCCTTTTTGATGAAGTGGAAAAGGCGGCAACTGATGTGCTAAATATTATGCTACAAATATTGGACGAAGGACATCTCAAAGACGCTAAGGGAAGATGGATAGATTTCAAAAATACGATCATCATCATGACATCAAATATCTGATCAGAAGAATTCGCCAAAAAGCAGTCAAGCATCTGATTCTCCGCAGCGAGTGATGACAAGAAAAAAACCATGGACGATGTGGAATTTGAGACCGTCAAAGGCAAAGTACTGGAAGAGATGAAAACTCTGCTTTCACCAGAATTACTCAATAGAATTGATTACAAATTAGTCTTTAAGCATCTCGGCAAGCCTATCATCAAGAAGATTTTGAAGGTAAAGATGGATCAATTCCTCGCAGCATGGAAGGTAAATTCTACAGTGAAATTGCCGACATTTACAGACAAAAAATATGATGAAATTTTGGAAAAAATTTACGATCCTCAGTACTGAGCCAGACCTATAGAGAGATATATCCAGGATGAAATTGAGCCTGAACTGATTAAAAAGATACTAGATGGGAAAAAGTAAAATGTCACTCTGAACCCGACTTCTCGGGTGAAGAGTATAACTATTATTAGTAATTGAGTTATATCCTTCGCTTTGCTCAGGATGACATATTTAACGACATACCGATTAGGTTTATTTTTGTATATGAAAAAATGAAAAAATTAAAAATCTGAAGATGGATTGTGCTTGTCTTGATTATCATCGCAATTAAACTTTCCTTTTCTGGGAAGATTGCTCTCCATCAAGAAATTCAGATCAAACCTGGGGATACGGTCAGCGTATTTATGCAACCCCTCTCAGCATTTGAAAGGGTAAAATTAAAATTGTATATCAAAACCCATAATTTTAACTTCACGAAGCTAGAACCGTGAACCTACGACTTTTCGTGATCATACAGCAAACGAGGATTTATTAGTCAGATTCTTCTTGGTCCTGCGAATAAGTATACTCGCATCACGGTCTTGGAATGATGGTCAGTGTATGATATTGATTATAGTTTTGCAAAAAAATGACTGATCACTGGTGGCGAATATCTTGCGTTGGTGACGGATCCCACAATCATCGAGAAATATGCTTCGAAATATCCATTTCTCAATAATTTGCCACTCAAAACTTTGGAGGGATTTTTGTACCCCGATACGTACAATGTAGATGCAGGGAAAAATATCGTCGATCAGCTCGTCTATTTGCAATTGGAAAATTTCAAAGCGAAAGTGCGGGATCAGGAGCAAAATATCGATATGAATACCCGATATCAGAAAGTCATCCTTGCCAGCATCTTGGAAAAGGAAGAAAGAAATGTTACAAATAAGCCAGTTGTCGCGGGCATATTTTTGAAGAGATTAAGTCAAGGAATCAGGCTGGGCGCTGACATTACCCTCTGTTATGGATTGAAGCAACCCTACGAGACATGTACGCCTGCTGTCATCGCAAGAAATATTACCGACAAGGCGAATATCTACAACACCAGGGAAAATGGGGGGCTCACTCCCCAACCGATTTCTAATCCCACCAAGGGAAGTATAGATGCGGTTTTACACCCTCAAACTAGCGAGTATCTGTATTATTTGCATGATGGGGATGGGATTATTCATTACGCCAGGACATTGGATGAGCATAATGCGAACAGGCAAATGTATTTGAAGTAGATCTTTTTACAATTACTCCCCAAATTATGTACTCCATAATGACGAATGTTGTATGATTTCTTGCCGCAGTTGTAGGCACTATTTTGATGCTACCTCAATTAGTTAAATCATTTAGATCCAAGAGCATGAAAGATATATCATGGTGGATGTTATGCCTCTATGTAGTAAACTGCCTTTTATGGCTAACATATGGATGCTTGATATTTTCAGTACCAGTAATATTATGCAATGGTATAGCCTTGATAATCGGGTTTGTCCAACTCTATCTAAAAATGAAATATAAATAAGCATAAATTTTTTACATTTAGATAGTAGACCTATTCCACTATATTTTTTCGTATATGATGTTGAAAACGCCCTTACAATAGTTAAATATTGATAAAGTTTTACTAGCATCCTCAGATATGAGAAGAAAGTGATTTACCCTCGTTGAAATCATCATAGCTATGACCTGCGCGTGTCTACTTTTTGTCGCAGTCATTGGGATATACAATAGGATGATCAAGTTAAAATATCAGATCCAGGCAAGGACAAACCTCATTCAAGATTCTTATTACGCTTTGGAAAAAATTAATCTGCTGTTGAAAGATTATACCATAGATTACGAAGAATATTTTGATAGAGCCAATGTCGGATGTAATTCATTGCCAGCTCCCTTTCTGCGAGATATATGAATGAGTGGATATTGTTCATTTTTTACCGCGTATGGAAATAATAATGCACTAGGGACAAATGTGAATTTGCATGAGCGATATTATTGCAGTTCTCAAAACGCTGAAAATACTCCTGCCTATCCTTTCACTATTTTCAAAAATGTGAATGTGGGAAATGGCTCGGGATGTGCAAACACCTGACAGCAATCTTTCGGTCAATATCAGTGGCAATTCCGAGATGCGAAGGATGATGTAAATTCTGTTTTGTGATCACGAAACGATGACGACGATACCAACGTGATGAGATGACCCGATGCCGTAGTCAATGCGACCGGAGTTCAAGAACTGTATTTAATCTCTCAAGACGGAAAACAGAGAGTCTTCCTCAGAAGAGCTTTGGTAGCGAGTGGAGATTGGGATCACGATGGGATCATCAGTGGAGACAGTGAAATGCTCTATACTCTCGAAATTTTGAAACTGAGAGGATTCGATGCAGGAAATCACCATGACTTTGATATTGTGAATAGTTCTGGAGTATATGATGGCAAGATAGATACCTGGGCGTGTGATTATGCGCAAGGCTTTTTGTGTAATGGGACCGGAATTGGATGAGCGTATACCTGATTTAATCTCCCGTTGAATAGCGATGACGGACGAGTACATTTGTTTAATAAAAATATTACGATAAGTAATTGGAATCTGATTATCTATCCGACGAAAAATCCTGAATACGCTTTGGCTGAAGACGCTGTGCAGATTAATCCCTATTTCACGATTTCTCTGACGAGTAAACTGTATGGAGAGATATGGTTTAGAAGATTTGGCATGCCAGCGATCAATGATTTCCAATTAGGTCTGCAGACGACGTTTGATACGAAAAATCACTATACAACGAATAAGTAATAATGATGTCACTCTGAGCGAAGCGAAGAGTATAACTCAATTAAGTTATATCCTTCCCCCGAAATTCGTCGGGGTCAGGATGACATATTCTACATTCTCCTCTCTTTATCTTCTAAACATTCTATTATGAAAACAGCCATCACCAGACAAGAGGCGGAAAATTTGTTAGCAAAGTACATCCATTCCCCTCATTTGAAATTGCATTCATTGGAAACAGAAGCTGTGATGAGAGATTTGGCGAGGCATTTGTGAAGAGATGAAGATTTCTGGTGAATAGTCGGACTCCTCCACGATTTGGATTTGGATGTCATCGGAGATGAATTGTCAGACCATGGAAATAAAACTATTGAAATTCTCAAAGAAGAATGATATGATATCCCAGAAATGTTTGATGCCATCCTTGCACATACCGAATGACTCATGGAGTGAAATAAAAAAAGATCTACTGAATTGGATTTTTGTTTGGCTGCTGGAGAGAACATTACGGGATTGATTTACGCGTACGCGCTTATGAGACCTGACAAAAAGATTGCATGAGCTGAGGTGAGTTCTATCAAAAAAAGATTGAAAGAACTTCGTTTCGCAGCAAACGTAAATAGAGCGTTTATCTACGACATCGAAAAAGCAGGCATTACCTTGGATCAGTTTTTGACCATAGCATTGGAAGCGATCAAGTGAATCGCACACCAAATTGGAATTTAATCTTCAAAATTTTATTAATCTTATTAATCTTTTAATCTTATTAATTCATTCCAATGACCGAAACCGAATATCAAAGCGAACGTGACGCACGCATAGAGAAAGTCGCCAAGATGAAAGCAATGGGAGTGATTCCGTATGCTCAACAATTTTCCAAAAAAAATCTGATTGCAGACATTACTAAATCGTATGAAACGAAGGAATTGCGTGATATCAACGATATTATTCCTAAGCCTGAAATACAGGTCATCACTGCATGAAGACTGATGTTGTACCGTTCACATGGGAAACTTGCTTTCGCAAAATTGTTGGATAGCACAGCAGAAATTCAGTTAATGTTTCACAGAGAAAACTGTAAAATAATGGTAAATAATTCCGCTATGGAAACATTGGGATCTGCCACTGCTGAAAATGATGAAGCAGTAAGCGCTTATAAATTCATGGAAAAGCTTGTGGATGTCTGAGATTTCATCGGTGTCGAGGGTGAGGTATTCAAAACGCACAAAGGTGAACTCACGATATTTGTGTCAGCATTTACATTTCTTTCCAAGGCGATTAGACCCTTACCGGAAAAATTTCATGGATTGAATGATCAGGAAGAATTGTATAGAAAAAGATATTTGGATCTGACAATGCATCCAGAAACCTACCAGAGATTTTTGTTGAAGTCGAAATTTTTGCAAGTGCTGAGAACATTTTATACGACAGAAGGGTTCATGGAAATTACGACCGGGATACTTTGAAATGCCGCCTCTGGAGCCGCAGCGAAGCCATTTATTACCCATCACAATGACTATGATACCGATGTCTATCTGAGGATAGCATTTGAAACGGGATTGAAAAAAGCGACCGTGGGCAGATTTGAAAAAGTTTTTGAAATTGGGCAAGATTTTAGAAATGAAGGAAGTGATCCGAGTCATCTGCAGGAATTTGTGCAGGTGGAACATTACGCTACATATTGGAATTATGAAGATAATATGCAGTTTACAGAAAAAATGTTTGACTACTTTTTCAAGGAATTAGATTTGCCAAAAAAAATAAATGTAAAAGATAAAAACTGAACTACCAAGGAAGTTGATTTTACCACACCACGAGAAAGGATAGACTACACCAAGTGAATCGAGGATGCTTGTGGGATAGATATTACGAAATATGGGATGGATGATGATGAAAAATTGAGAAAAGATATCAAAGCGAAAAAAATAGAATTTGAAAGAATGGACAAGATGGGAACAACTACATTGATAGATTATCTGTACAAAAAAGTATTGAGACCAAAAATTATATGACCAGCATTTATTTTTAATTATCCGGTCATTATGCAACCCCTTGCGAGAACATCAGACAAAGATCCCAGCATCGTGGAACAATTTCAGCTCCTGGTGAATGGATGGGAAATCTGTAAAGCCTATTCTGAGCTGGTAAATCCATTGGAGCAGGAGGCAAATTTCAAAAAGCAATCTGAGGCAGCAGCGAAGTGAGATCAAGAAGCGACAGCGGGTGATGATGATTTTGTCACTGCTATGGAGTATGGCATGCCTCCGCAATCTGGATTTGGTATGGGGATAGAAAGAATATTTGCCATCCTCACCTGACAAGATAATCTCAGAGATGTTGTCTTATTTCCGCTTATGAAGCCGAAAAAAAGCGATGAGAATGAAGTAGTACCTGAATAATTTTATTATTTACTATAAGCAAAAACGCCCCGTAGAACGGAACGTGTTGCAGACCTAGTACAACAATTGCTAAAGATCCCTTCTTAGAATGCAAATGAAAATATACATAATTTTAATACTCAATTTTTGCTATGATTATATGAAATAAGGAAGCTACAGAAGTCTTGAGTCAGTATCTGGATCTTGCCATACAAGGAAAGCCACAGGCACCATTTTTTTTCATTCTTGCCTGACCCAAACATATCGGGAAAGCGAGTATCGCATTAGAAATACTGAAAGAGAAAATGTGAACATATCGACAACAGGATTTGCTCCATATCCAAGATTTATCAGATAAATTGGGAAAGAAACATACCTTGAAAATAGAGAAAACCAATAGTCACGAAACGACCAAAACCCTACTTGATGAGTACAATTATGATGATAGAGGGATTAGAGAGATCAATAATCGGCTCCAACACTCTTCGATGGGAAAAATCAAAGTAGTCCTGATCGAAAACATCGAAAGGATGTCCGAAGACGCGCCTCACGCATTTCTCAAAACCTGCGAAGAACCTTTGGAACATAGGCTCATTATTGCGACCACGGCTAACGAATCCCAGCTTCTGGATACCATCATCTCTAGAGCTTTGTTGATCAAATTCCAAGCATTGGGATATGATGAATTATTGAAGCGGACTGATGAGCAAGGGATGTTTGCAGAAAGCAAAGAATTGAAAGAGCTGACGTGTAATATGGCGATGGGCAAACCTGGGATGGTGATTCGTATGCATGATTTGCTGGAGAAAGATCCCGACTTGGATGAGACATTGATTAGTCTTGTCCATACGCTCTCTACAAATGATCATCTGTACCAAAGCAATGCCACGCTGATGAAATTACAAGCACATGGAATCCTGGATTCGTTTCTAGATGGACGAATTGCGTATTGCATGAACCACGGAATGGCATCCCAATGAGATACCTGGCTCAAAGTAAAAAAGATGATGAAAACCAACGTAAGTCTGGAAAATATTTTGCTGAACGGATTGCTGAAATAACATCTTTAATCTTCCATCTTTAATCTTCGATGTATCTCTCCTCCCCTACCGGAAATAATGCATTTTCTTATCAAGAAAGGATTGCTCTGTGATCAACGGGCAAGATTTTTGTTCCAAGTTTGAAACAATGAAGTGGAGCTGACCTCGAAATAGGATCAGAGATTGTTTTTGAAGAAGTGATAGATTGAAAATTGGTAAGTTGTGTTGGATTAAAAAATCATATCCAGACAATGTACCACGATATCCCAGTCTTCATCGTGGACAACCATAACCACGCGTTGAAGTTTCGACAGGAATGAGATAAATGATGACCAATGACTTTGATTCATATAGATCAGCACTCTGACGCTGCTATTTTGGTGAATGAGGAAACGAATGTGGGGAATTTCATCACTGCCGCGGTAAAGAGTTGAATCGTGGACAATGTAATTCAAATTAGATCCGATTACGCTTTAAAACATTTTAATTTTCAAAATATTCTAAATTTTCCAAATATTATCGTAGATATCGATATGGATTTTCGAGTTGAAAAAGAAAACATTGAATCAGATTTTGAAATCGTTAGAGAGATAATGAAGCAAGCAAAAATTATTACGATCGCTACATCTCCGTATTTCATGGATCAAACACAAGCTATTTCACTTATCAAGCAGCTTTTACATGAGTAAATGTACAAGACATGACTGATTTTGAAAGCATGAATTATGATGAAATCATCAGCTATTTTGATAAAAATGGAGCGAAATTTGATGACGGGAGGATCAACTACAAAGCCTGTCTAGAGGCACCCGTGGTGAATATTTTCGTTATGTACAACAACGAACTTCTCTTGGTCAAAAGGAGTCATAATGTGATGGCGTATCAGGGGAAATGGAATAGCGTTTCCTGATTTCTAGATGAAAAAGTTTCGCTTGAAAAAAAAGTGCACGAAGAACTTCGTGAAGAATTAAATATCAAACCTGATATTATCCAAGATATGAAAGTAGGAAAAATTCTGATTTTAAATGACGAGTCGATCGAGAGAAAACGAATTATTTTCCCAGTGCTGATCACGCTAAGCAAACAGCCTGATATTACGCTGGACAAAGAACATACTGAGTATCTGTGGATTAACCCTGCTATGATGAAAAGTTTTGATATCATCCCTCGGCTGGAAGAAGTATATGACTGTGTAAAAGAAGGGTAGGCTTATTTTTTTCATATAAAATTATTTTAACGACTAATCTTAAGATGAAAGATAAAGCTGCTATCGTCATAGCTTGAGGATGAATGAGTGCAAGCTACTGAGTTTGATGTATTTTATCATTGGTACATGAGCATAAGATCACTGACCCAGACATCGTGATAGCAGGCTCCTGAAGTACTGGGACAATGGCATATTATGTAGCGAAACAATATGATAGCATAGAAAATATCCGATCAAATTTACTCTCCACGAAAAAATTTATAAACTTTCGAAGATTTTGGAAGATTATAGATATTGATTATCTCATCGATGATATTTTTAAAAAGCAGGATCATCTCCATGCTCAAAGCATATATGATTCGAAAATAGACTTTTATATTTCAGTCACGAATAACGACACGTGAAAAGTTGAATATCTATCGAACCACGATCAAATCGACATTTTTGAAGCGATGAGAGCATCGAAGGCAATGCCGATATTTTATAGAAAAAGTATCCATATACAGTGAAAAAAATATATAGACACACCAAATTCCACTGGCATAGAGTTGAAAATCGGGAAAGCCATAGGCCTATGAGCCAATAAGATAATCATTATTGATAGTTTAAAAAAAACACCAAAACGAATGGTATTTCTAATCATCCTTTTCAAGTCTAAAAAATTCAAACAGAATTTTCGAAAGGAATATTATACTAGGAGAAAATACATCATCCCCAAAAACATACAAACCGTGATAGTCAATCCTCAGCATAAATTAAATATTTGAATACTACAAAATGATAGACAGACATTAGTAAATATGATAAATCAAGGGTATAGAGAGACTACAGTAAAAAAAATATTTGGCTAAAAGACCAAAATTGTGTGCTGGGTTGATTTAATTTCTGTTATAACACC
>CAYUVZ010000010.1:0-16731 GCA_964448265.1 uncultured Candidatus Peribacteria bacterium
CAGGCGAACAAGTTTTAAGAAAGAGGAGGGGCAGGCGAACAAGTTTTAAGAAAGAAGAGGAAAAAGATGGAGGAAATTTCTTTCTTTGGGCGATTAATGATTGTTCTACAATTATTTTCTACGATTTTTTTTGATTTGGCCTCTATATTTTCTTTTTATGATCCAAACTATTCCCCGTATAATAAGTGCAAGCACAATTATCATTCCCGTCAATATCTGAACGATAAGTCATTGGAAAATCGCGAAGGGAGATTTGTCGAAGAAGTTCATTTTAAGCGATGGAAGGACTTTGAGGGTATGGAGGGTTTCTTTGACTGTAAAACTTTCTTTTTTTCCGATAGCGAGAGAATATTTCCCTTGGAATGTTTTGTTGCTTACAGTGATTGTATAGCTACCTGCTGGTTCATTTTTTTCTCGTGAAGGACCGTTGAGGTATGCATCGCCTGCGAATTCTTCGTAAAAATTTGTTCGGGTAAATTTATTTCCATCGATTTTCGTAGAGATAGCATTATCGTTTTCTCCGATGTCGAGGATAAAATTCGTGGTTTGTCACGAAAGATCTGGGACGACAATACTCACATACAAAAGAAATCCAGTATCCATTTTAATCTCATAGATATCTGGCTGGCCATGAAGATTGCCGTAGAACGCTTGAGAAATCTCGGGATTTTGTACCTGGATAACTTCATTCGTCGTCATTTCTAATCTTGGAAGATGAGCAAAAACTACGCCGTAGAGGGCGAAAGTGCTTGCGAGGATTAAGAAAGTTTTTTTCATTCTTTATATAGAGAGGGTAAAAACATTGTAAAATTCTTTTTAAAATTTAACATTCTCTATCAGCATAACCCCGTCGTCAGGCTCTAATTGCAGAATCTTATATTCGATTTGCTTTTTGCTGAGAAATGAGTATAATGATTCTAACTTGTTATGATATTTGATCACATCATCTATTAGGATAGTAGTCTCCGGTGAACTGATTTTCTCTACAATTTCCATATATTCACCATACTGACTCTTTTGACCATCAATGAAGATAAAATCTACTTTTTGAGGTATGAGTTTTGTTATTGGAGTATGGAGAATATTGAAAGGATAGGTGATGATATTATAGCATTTTGCTTTGTTGCGATTTTGTAATCCTTCTTGGTAGGCAGGATATGAAATCTCAAATGAAGTGAGCGTGCCTCCTCGTGTATTTATAATTTCCCCCATATATATACCGCTATACCCCACTGCACCTCCAATCTCCACACATATTTTCGGTTTCAGTTTTCTCAAAAGCTTTCCCAAAAAAATTTCAGTAGCCTGACTAATGATGGGAATACTCCTATTTTCGAAGGATTGCCTTGCTATTTGAAAGTTGAACATCGATGATGAATGAATGAATAAAATGGGGGCAAAGGAGCAAAGGTATCAAAGGTTTAAAAGACTAAAGAACTAATCCTTTTACCTTTCCAACCCTTGCACCTTTCCAACCCTTGCACCCAATTTAAAAAAATTATTTTAACATTTTAACACTATTATTAATGACAGACACACCAATTCAATGAAATGTTTCTATTGATTTCAATAGGAAAAACAATGACAGAAGACCTCCTATGAGAGGCAAGAAACCATTCCATGCATCATGACCAAAACTTAGTTCAGAAGCGTTTATTCGCAAGACTAATGTCGTGAAAGTGATGGATGAAAATGATTTAAAAAAACTGATCAAAAAAGACGAGATCCCCGTGAAAGTGGGAAATCTGATTTGATTGGAACAAGTCGGACAATGTATGTTCGTCGAATACAAAAATGATATCATCATCGTGGATGCTGGTATGGAATTTGCTGCTACCGAAGAACTTGGAGCAGATTATATTATCCCAGATATTGCTTATCTGAAAAAAAATAAAAGCAAAATTAGAGGTATCCTCATTACTCACGGTCATTTGGATCATGTGGGTGGATTGAGAGATATCATCGAAGAACTCGATTATCCTATGATTTACACTACTCCTTTGACATTGGGTATTATCAAAAAGACGTTTGATGACCACAAAAAGGCGAATTTAATCAAGTACAAAATCATCGATCCAGACATGGATTTGATCAAACTTGGTTGTTTTACCGTGGAATTTATCAGAGTCAATCACAATATCCCAGAATCTTTGGCACTTTCTATCCAGACGCCCAAGGGAATCATTTTCAATTCGTGAGATTTCAAGATTGATCATACGCCATCTATAGATAGACCTACAGATTTAGCCAAAATCGCTAGAATCGGTACGGAAGGAGTCAAACTCTATATAGGAGATAGTCTATGAGCGCAAACTCCTGGTCGAGCAAAATCAGAGAAAGTGATTTGAGAAACTTTGGATGCACAGATTAGAGATGTAAAAGGTAGGATGTTTATCGCAACCTTTGCATCAAATATCGGTAGGGTCATCCAAATCATCAATAGTGCAATCAAATACAACAAAGTCGTTTTCCTTTCTGGAAGATCGTTACTCAACAATGTAGATATTTGTCAGGAACTGGGATATATCACTGTCCCCAAGTGAATGATTCGCAAATTGGACGATGATGTAAACAATATGCCTGATGAAAGAGTTTTAGTTTTGTGTACAGGAGCGCAGGGAGAAGAATTTGCTGCCTTGACGAGAATGTCCAGAAATGAACATGCTCAGATTACTCTCAAAAAATGAGACACCATCCTGATGTCGTCTTCTACGATTCCTGGAAATGAATTGGCTATCAACAAGATGCAAAATGCATTGCTCGCTCAAGAAGTGGAATTGATCACCAACGCAGAAATGGATGTCCATACCAGCTGACATGGATATGCTGAAGATCACAAAATGTTTCTCAGTCTGATCAAGCCGCATTATTTCATGCCGGCGTTTGATGACATGACACATAGATATGCACACAAAAAACTGGCTTTGGAATTATGAATTCCTGACCAAAATATTATTATGCCTACGGAAAACGGATCAATTGTCGAATTGTATGATGATGTTGCAATGATCGGATCTACCAAATTAAAACTGGATACCGTCATGATCGATGGTAAGGGACAAGGACATTTATCTGGAGAATACGTCATCAAGGCTCGTCATATTATGGCGCAAAATGGTATCGTATCGCTCGTATTCAAGGTAGACACCAAAAGCAAGGAACTCGTGGGAAATATCCAGATTGAATCTAGAGGATTTGTATATTCATCAGAAGTACAATCTATCCATACTCAGATCGTGGAATATGCGAGAGTAAAATACAATGATGGTTTGAAAAAACATATGGATGTCAAAGAAAATCTCAGATTATTGAAAGATGATTTGGGTGATTTCATTGCAAAGATTATCTGAAGGGTGCCTATGGTAATGCCGATGTTTGTCTATATCAATAGAGATCCGCAAAATGCAATATGAGATCTCAGCAAAGATGAAGCGACAGTAGGGATGACTTTGGAAGAGCAGGGATATGATGATTAATGTAATTTAGAAATAGTGTCACTCTGAGTGAAGCGAAGAGTATAACTTTAAATAAGTAATTGAGTTATATCCTTCCCCCGAAATTCGTCGGGGTCAGGATGACAAAAAATTTACGATTTAAAGAAAAGTTGGGGGCTTGACATTAGCCCCTTTTTTGCTATAAGCAAAAACACACCATTAACAAAAATATTATGAGAAAGAATTTTTTATCAGTTTTTTTGAGCATTATCCAGCTCAGAATGGAATTTATCTATATGGATATCAGTGACTTTCCTCACAATCGTTCATTCAGAACTGTTATAGCCTCCTTGGTTGTAACTGTTGGAATGCTGGTTGTGGTAGCCGGTATCTTGAGATTCATCTTGTCGAAAATCCTTTAAAGAGATGAAAACACTGAAACTTATTTGGTCGGTCAGGATCCCCGTGATCATAGCTATTGCGGTGATTTTGTATCTGGGGCTTATCGACCCCATATTCGTGAATCTGGATAAGGTCCTTTTGAAATATCTTTCCATAACTTTTGGAGATGTTTTGAATGTGATCTATCTCGTAACAACATGTACAATTCTAATCACTATTTTAGTGGCTAAAAAAAGAAATTTATAAATTAACCGTGTGAAGTTTTCTTTCGCCGGTTTTTTTTAGCATAAAATCTGGTACATACACGTATTGAAATGGCTTTCGTAAAAAGTATACATACATCATTAGCAGTCAGCTTTATATTTTTTTCATCATATCATGCAGGGGGCATTTAGACAAAATACGTTGACATGGTCGACAACTAGGATTACGGTATTGGAATACTGTACCAAGAAATATTTTCTCAATTATTATCCTCATGTTTTGAAAGATGAGCATCAAGAACTACGATTGGAGACATTGCTTTTGAAAAACTTGAAGAGTCTGGAGATGTGGATCGGAGAAAAAACCCATCATTTATTGTCAGATTATTTAAGGGCATTGAAAAAGGGAGAGATTACTGACGAGAAAATTCAATCATTGAAAGATGAGATGACTCAGGAGATGACCAAGGAATTTGAATTATCCAAAAATAGGGATTATTCCACCTACGATAGGGATCAGAAATTTGGGTTATCAGAGCATTATTACGGAGAAAATATCGATAAGAGGCTACAGGAATCTATCGACAGGGTGATGAACAATTTAGATGTCTTCATCGCTAGCAAATGGCATGAAAAGGTCGAGCATTACTTCAAATCTGCTAAATCCACCTATATAGAAAATCCTAGAGAAAGAAATTTTGACGGGATGAAGGTTTCTCTTTCCCATATCCCTGCATTGAAAGATATCAATGTCATGGCCTCGCCTGATTTTGGTGTGGTTTTTGGTGATGATAAATATCTGATCATTGATTGGAAAACGGGGCAGGAAAAAATGGAAAATGACGGCATTACTGATCAGTTGAAAATTTATGCGTTGAAATTATTGCTTAAATCGCATTTAGATATCGAGAAAACTGATATCGAGGCCTATGAAGTCTATCTCCCAAGTTTGCATAGTTTCGGATGAAAAATAACAAAATCTGACATAGACGCTATCATCAAAAAATTGGTGGAGGATGTCGATTATCAGAAGCAATTCTTGGTGGATGGAGATGTGTACAAAAATATTCCTGTTGCTCATACTGAATTTCCTAGGACAAAGAGTAGCAAGAAATGTAAGACCTGTACCCTCAGAAAGGCGTGTGAGGATTTGAAAGGAATAGAATAAGAGAAATTTAGAATTTATAATTTAGAAAAGCTAAATTTATAAAAATTAAATTTAAAAAAATTAAATTAAAATTTTCCTTTACAGGATTTAAAAAAAATAAAATAATTCTTGTTAAAAAACTTTCCATGAAGTCCCCTTGTCAAAGGGGATTTAGGGGATTTGTTAAAATAAAAAAAGAAAAACTAAATTTTTAAAAATATTCATAAAGATTTTGCCTACGGTGAGCTTGTCCTCCTCCGGAGGGTCACTTTTTGCATTGATCAAAAAGTAACCAAAAAATCTAGTTCTTGCAGCGTCGCTACGCTGTTCAATTTGCTTTTTGAGAATGTACCCAGCTCCACAATCCGTTGCAAGAACCAAGATGGATTAGCTACCATTTAAGTAGGGATGTATTAGTGGAATATTTAAAATATTAGCCCATTGAAGGCCTTCGGTCATGAAAAAAGAAGTCAGTGCCACGCATTTTGTGGCTTGACTTTTGTCCGTAAATGTTTATAGTCTTAAGATAAATTAAAACAAAAAAATATGTGGCAAGTTATTTGTGATCTATGGACTATCATTTCATGGGTGATGATAGTCTTACAGTTTATGGGGTATTCATATTTAATGAATAGGGACGAAAAAGTTTCTAATGGTGGATATATATTCTTCACCATAGGGATGTTTTTGGGGCAGATTGCTGTAGGAATTAATTCCTATTTGGCTTTTCCGCCCCAATGGTCAACTGTGATTGTTCAAGTTTTTTTCTTTGGTGCTACCTTGTATGGTGCGCTTAAGAAATTCAAAGTATTCCCCAAAATTAAGAATGCTTTGAATGAAATGATTTGGACATTCAAAAATTCGTAAATTCATTTTTAATAAAAATTATTATGTGCTGTCTCGTTTTGATTCGGCACATTTTTTTTATTCCTGGATGAAGTGAGGGAAAATGTCTATTTGGCTTTCTGGGATTCAGAATGATTTGTGGAGGATCGGCTTCATAAAAGGTGAAGGAACGAGATGGGTGGTGATTCTTTTTTTTAGTTGGTGTTGAATCAATTTTAGAGTGAAAAATTTTCCTATCATGGCGAGAAGAATGATGGGATTTTTTGTTTTCGTACAGGAGAGAAAGTTTCTCAATGTTAGTGGGAATTTTATCTGATGTTCGTTTTCGAGTTTGCGAGGAAAAGGATAGAAATATCCTAGGTCGTGATACATCATTCGTTGTTTTACATTTGAAAGTCTACTCGCTCGCAGGGGCATCCATCACATATATCTCAATACACTATGATATCGAATAAGGTCAGGTTTCATTTTTTTTATCTTATGATGTATTCTCATAGCCTCGTAAAAATTACATACTGTGGCGAAAAACCCCAGGTGTTTGATAATCTTGGTTCGGCTTCCTTTATGGATTTTTGTACCAAAAAGTTCTACTTCGTATCATTCTTTTTTTAGTATGTCTTTTACATCGTTGATGTAGGTCTCGATTCATCCGATTCTATTTATAAAATCTGAGACAATCAATATTTTTTTGACTTGAGGTCATGCGAGAGTGTGGAAGCGTTTAATCCGATTTTCCTTGTTGTAATTGGTTATTGGTGTATTGGTTATTGGTGTATTGGGATTTTCTGATAATGATTTTATCAGGTGATATAATTTTTCTGCGGGGGTGGTTCATTTAGTGTGGGTGAGGTCGAGGGTGGGGTCGATGAATTCTTTGAGTCCTCATTTGGCGTATCCTATCGTGGGTAATCATCGTTTTAGTGCTGTAAGGGCGATAAGTCCGAAAGATTCCAAACATTTGGATGGAGCGAGGCAATAATCGCACTGTTTGGCGTATCTCGCGATGGTATCCAAATCTTGTCGTCAGAAAAAATGGATATTTGGGTTAGCATTGGATAGTTTTCGTATTTCAGATTCATAGCTTCCAGAGCCGAAAATGAAGAGTTTGAATGGCGTATTTTTGGGAAATAAGGAAATCATGTCGATGATGGTGTCGATGCCTTTCTCTTTCTCAAGTCTACCATAATAAAGAAAATTTGACATACTTAATATGAGGAATAAAATGGAGGAATGCTACGCGAGGAAGAAATGTCACTCTGAACGAAGTGAAGAGTATACCTGATATATAGTTATATCCTTCGCTTTGCTCAGGATGACAAGGCATATTATTTTTTGTTTTTAATAATTCCTGTCTTCTTTTCTCTCCGTTTCCCAATATTTGCGTGGTGGCCACTGAATAAAATTTTAGGTACCTTGAGTTTGTAGACTTCTTCGGGATGGGTGTATTGAGGATATTCTAGGTTGTTCATTCATTGGGTTATATTGTAGCTTTCGTCTTGTCGACTGGCTTCTTCTTTGATTACTCCGGGAATAAGTCTCGTAATGGATTCGATCATGACCATCGCGGGGATTTCACCACCCAGCGTGATATAAGATCAGATTGATATTTTTTGAAATTGTTTTGGATATTTTTTTTTCATATATTGTTCGAAGCGGTAGTCGATGCCTTCGTATCTGGTACACACGAAAATTAAATGTTCTGACTTGCTCAGTGTGTGGGCTTCTTTTTGGGTGAAGAGTTTTTTGGAAGGGGAGAGTAGAATTATTTTAATTTTTTTTAACAAATCCTCCGCCCTACGGGCACCTCCTTTAATAAAGGAGGACAAAATAAATTCTACAGCATCAATTGCGGGTTTGGCTTTCATCAATAACCCCGCTCATCAACCGTAAATAGTGTCGTCTACTTTTTTGTGTTTATCTGGGCAAAAATCTCTCGGATTGACGAGATGAAATTTCAAAATCTTCTTCTCCTGAGCTTTTTTGATAAGTGAAGTCTCGAAGAAACTTTGAAAGATGTCGGGGAAAATGGAAACTATGTGGAGATGCATGCTAAAATATCGATAACTAAAAGTTATATTTTGTCATCCTGAGTGTTTCAGCGAAGGATATAACTCAATTACTTATTTAAGTTATACTCTTCCCCCGAGAAGTCGGGGTCAGAGTGACAGTTAAGATTGCTTCGTACCTCGCAATGACAAACTAGAACCCTTTCGCGATGTATTGGACAAGGCGGATGATGATGTATGATGTGACGACGATGAGGAGTCCAACCAGCGAACCAATCAGTCATTTTTTTGCATTGCTGGGGTCTTTCCCAGATCATGCTGCGAAGATATACAGGAGTCATGATACGATGATAGCCACGGTGACGACAGTTCCGATAAAGAAAGTCGCTGACAGTACAGCGTCTTGGACGAAGATTCCTACGGAAGTAGCATCGCCCTTGTCTCTGGCATTTTGTCTGATATTTAGGGTGTCGTAGATATTGAGTTTACATTGGCCATTGAGTAATTTATCCTCATCGCAGGTGATGCCAGCAACTGGAGTGGTGGCTGTGGGAGTGGTGGTAGTGGTTGTGGTAGTGGTTGGGTTTGGATTACAACAGCTAAAAGTTTTATTGTCGCTATTGGTAAAGCTATCCTCGCTATATCATTCTGGACATGTTCAATTTGTCTGGTCGGTTCGTTCTCTATCATATTCGGAACATGAATTTTCTATGGTGGTGGATGAAGAATTTGATTGGGACTGATTGGCAATACAGTCTTGATAAGTTTGTACCACACTACTTGAAGCTGTACTTGGTGGCTCGGCTCCACAATCAGTAAATCATTGTCCCAAAGATATATTTCCTAGAAAAATGGATGCTATGAAAAGTAAGATTGCTATTTTTTTCATCGAAAAAATGATGAGATAAAAGGTGCTTAGAATATATGAATTACAAGAGAATTTGCAAATGAAAGGATGATAGTTATACTTTGCTAAGTTTTATATTTACATAGGGGATGGTATTGCTGAAAGACGCGTTGAGGAAAAGGATAGCGCATAAGCATCTAGGGCATAATATGATAGGAGCGATATCGGTGAATACCGTCATAGAGATTTTTCGTGATAAGCTCAAGATGGTCGACGAAAAGCGAAACCTCCAGTGATATGTCAGATTTAATAAATTATTTCTCAAAACTTCTGATCAGAAGTTAAAGATAGAATTTTTCAAACAAAAAAGCCAGATCCTTGCAAAGATTAATCTGGCCTTGGAGAAAGTGGGATATAGAACGAGGTTGGTGGAGATTATATTGAAGTAGAGGATTAAGGTCTTGGGAAGGTTATCCGTGGATCGTCAGGATTGATCTGGTATCTGATCTGTGTCTTTCCAGCTACTGTTCCAATTTGATATTGCGTGAAGAAGTCTTCGATGACGTCGTTCCCATCTGTATCTACGAGAAGATATTGTTCTTTCATAATTTTCTTTCCTTGATTTACTTGTTTGACCAAGAAGCAGTCTTTATCAGCTCCATTTACTTCAAATTTTAATCCGCGTTGGACGACATTTAATGTGTAAGGGATTTTTTTGTCATTAGTGAAGAAGTGGGTAATGCTTCTGCCTCCTGCACGTCCAGCATGTCGGATAACTTGGGGGCGACTATTGAGATGTTTAGCTATAAGTTCTGCATTTTCTCTTCTGATCCTCTCTTGTTCTTTCATGTTTGCTATCTTCAAAATCGTTTTAGCTTGTTTGTCTAATTCTACTGATATCCTATCATAGTTATCTCCTCATAGAAATATTGCTTTCTTTTTTAATTTAATCCATTTAAGTGTAGTGTTTGTCATCGATTCAATCAGCTTTTTCATTTTTGTTCTTATCTCATTATCATATTTTAGAATTTTTTCTACTTCTTTTGCCTTGGTTACTGCTTCTTGGTAATCTCATTGATCCAAGAGTTCTTCAGCTTCCTCTAATATGTCTTTGATATCGTTGAAATACCTATCTTTTTGCTCTCTGATTCTTGTCGCTTCTCTCAAGCTTTCTTCATGATTTTTTTCTTCTGCTTCAATGTTGTTCTTTCTCATATCATTGGTAGCAATACATTTCCTCGCAAGTTCATCCACAAGTTTTCTGTCATCAGTATCTAGCTCTGCATACCACGCGTCACTTTTGATCATCATCCATTCTCTATCTGTCAAAAATATGTTATCCCTGAAAAAGCTTGTCGCTTCATCTAGTAGGTTTTTGCGAGAATCTTTTTCTAGAGCTTTGGCTTCTCTGATGCTTGCCTCTAAGTCAGTAGCGCTCGCTTTCAAGTTTCTGTCACTGGTTGCTAAGTTTTTTTGACTGGTTTTCAAATTTGTTTCGCTGGTTTTTTCGTCGATTTTACTGGCTTCTGCGTTGATTTTACTGGTCTCGCGATTTTTTTTATTCACGTCTAAATGTATTGAGGCAAAGATTTTTTCGCGAATTGCATCATTCATAGATTTCTCATCATCAATTTCTTCGAATTCAGCATCTGTAATTTTGTTGTTGTTGTCGTTCATGGTAGAAAGGGGAAGAGGGTAAAAGTTAGGCTGCTAATCCAGGTTCTTGTGTAAGAGTTTCAAGAGCAGCTTTATTTGTTGTTCCAATTATACTGTTTGTGGTGACTGCACTTTCATCATCTATAAGGATGTTCATGTTCTTTGTAATCTGAATAAGTTGTTCGCGTTGTTCTCAAGAAGGAATGTCTGCTTGAGCACCCGCATTTCCATGAATAGCAGTGTTGATCGCTCTCATTTCTTCTTCAAATTTCTGAATTTGTTCAAATCGACCTATCAATTCTTCTCTGTGAGATAGTTGATCTTTGAGTTCAAAATATCTTGATTTGGCTTCAACTAACTGAATATTGCTGGTGGCTATAAGTGTTGTTTGTACTGCTTGTATCGCTTGTGAGTCTGCAAGTAATTGTGCTTGAGCTGGTTGTCCAATATTGCTTCTGCTCAAGATTGCATTTACTCTATCTAATTCTCTTTGTGCATTAGCAATTGTTAACTTTAATGTTTCTTGTTCTGTGAATGCAGTATTTCTTTGTGTGGTAAGTGTCCCTATATCTAATGCTGTTATTTTATCATGAAGATCTGTTTGTAATTCTGTCAGAATAGTGTCTATCTCAGCGAATCTTCGATGATTTGCTCCATCCATTGGTTTTTTCAGGATAGGACTTAGTCTCGCGAGTATTCCATGGATATCTTTGATATGACTTCACTGATTTTTGGTCTCTACAGCTTTCACTTCTGCTCTGCGTTCTTTGTCGTTGTCTGTGCCTGCTTTAGCAGTAGCCAAATCTTTCTTAGCTTCTTGATTTCTTCTGGTTGCCTGTTTCAAAAGTGTCTCTAATTGTTTATTCAATTCTTCAGACATTTCTTTACCTGCTCTTACAGGATCTTCTTTGGCATTTTGTGGGAGGTCTATCGGCAATATCCTACCATCTTCTTCGAAGATATATGGTCAGGCGTCTTTGAAATTGAGCAGGTTAGCGAGGTCAGTGGATTGAAGGATTTTTTTGAGATCGTTTTCTTCTGATGCAGTATCTAGGAGGAAATCCAATACTCATCTTTGTTGAGCAGTAGTATAGGTATTGTGTAATCACTTTCCTATACTAGCAATACCTGAAGCTACTCCTTCAGTAATAGAGTCGACTGTTCTTGTTACTCCTTCATAGAGTCCGCTTACTTCTTTACCACTAGCTTTGCCGAGAAATTCTTTGGCAGCCTTGTAGCCTTTGTCTTGTCTGCCTAGAAGTCGTGAAACAGGATAAAGTCCGTAATTGAGTGTCTTGTATCGTTTGTATGGTTTTCTTTCTATCCATTGATTATTCGCTTTGGATATGGCTTGAAGTGGCTTAGCTACTACATATTTTACTGATTGTTCAGCGATATTCAGAAATTTATTTGTACTAGGAGCGATCTTGTCTCTCGCTTCTTTTCTAAAGACCTCTGTTAGAGATATGTTTCTAAATATTTTACCAAACCATTTTTCTTTCTTGTGGAAAGGATTTTTATTGTCATAAAACATCAAATTCGTGTTTTCATTTTTCACCATTAGCATCATAGAAAGGATTTCAGCATCATCAGCCCAACGCCATTGCTTTTTAATCCGATGGAGGAATCCTCTACGCTCTTGAGTTAGCACATTTTCCAAGAATTTGAACATTTTACGAGCTACGCTACCCGAAGCGAATAATCTCCTTCCATTGAGCAATGCTGGTTGTCTTGTTCTCAGGATTGCTGACATGACATCTCTCATGATTCTAAATTGATTCTGTCATGGATTGCCGTATTCCTGTGCGAAAAAGATGTCTTGGAATTTATTGAAGTAACTATTGGCGATGTTGTATTCATTCACATTAGCGAAATGCCAATGTCCATCTGCTCCGACTGCTCCATGTGCGTGGAAATCGAAAATTCTTTGTCTGACCATCCCTCTTCGTGAGTCAGCATCTTGTTCAAATCCTTTTAATTTTGTATCACTATCAAATGTTTTTTGTTTTTGTGCGTCTAATTGTAATCTTGCGCGTTCGACATTATTGTGTCCAAAATAGGTCAAGAATCGTCTTTCAAACTGGTCTAGCGTGATATTGTATTTCGTGATAATCTCATTCAGATTTTTGTTTTTTTTCAATTGATATAACTGATCAAAAAGATAGTTTGACTCTTTGTTCACATTTTGCGCGTCTAATTCTTTGATAAATTTATTTTCATCTTCTCATAAGTCTGTGAGAATGTTTTTTAATTTCTTTTGCTGAACCTGATTTGGCATGACACTACTTGTGGATCTACTAATGCTATGCATAGTATCTAATGCATTGATTAGCTGTTTGTAGCATTTGTCCAAATCCCTCAGCGGTTTGATCTTTGCTTCTCGTTGAGCTATGCCATGCATGATGTCTTCATCTACAGTGATATCTGATGCGTTTAATTGTTTGATAAGTTCTGTAATTTTGATGATTTTCTGGGCATCAGTTTCTTGAGCAAAGTCGGTAGCTTCAGCTTGTTCATCTAGTCCTTTCTTTTCACAAAATTTCTTGAGTTTATTTGCAAACAGATTGAGTTGTCAGGTCTCTTGAGTAGACAATTTACATTCAAATCTATTGAATGCTGCGTGACGGAGGATTCGTGATTCGGTAAAGTCTTGGCTTGTAAGCAATTGCGTCTCAATCGTGCAGATTACTTGGTCTAATGCTCTTCTGAGTTCTGTATCTTCTACTCCCATTCTAGTTGGCGTAGTACTTCCAGCTGCCATAAAGTTTTGTGCATAATGTGCTCATGCGACATACGCTATCTTATCCTTAATATGAGCAAATTTTCTTAGGTTAGCCCAGCTGTAGTTGAGTGCAGCAGCGTGTGCTTCTATCCCTGTGTTCTGTGCAATATGATGCAAAACATTATCGATTTCATTTCTGAGTGGCAAGGATCCTTCTCCTGCTTCCAGTGTAGAAAGTAGTCTGTCTGCTCTGCTGGAACTCGCAGAATTGTGCAAATCAAGAAGACTTCTGATGTTCTTCTTCGCTTGATTCGCTTGGTCCGCTTGTGTTAGAGGTGCTGTAGTTGCCATGGTAGAATGTTGAAGTGTTAAAATGTTGAAGTGTTACATAGGGTTACTTTTTATCTGAGGGTCAGGTGTAGTCTAATTTAAATGCTTTCTTAAATGATTCTTTAGTCCCGGAATAATCTGTTTTTCAGCGTTGGATGCTATCTAGGGTTTCGTGTACTGCCTGTAATGTTCACTGAGTGATGCGGTTTACAAATTTTCCAAAGATAGGTGGGATAGGCAGACCGGCTAATTGGAAGAGATTGGGTCCTGCGAATTTTCCTACTGTCCAAAAGAAACTTTGTACTGCGTTTCCTTTTTTGGGTGATCGGCTTTCTCCATAATTTTTATTTAGACTTTCATATTTCACGGATTCACGATGTTTCTTGTATACCAGCCCTGAGAATGTCTGGAAAAATGATTTAGTTCATCTTCAAATGTTTGTTCCTATATCTTTTCGGAATTGTCCATTTCGCAATGCTTGGGGTCTAGCTAAAACTCCTGCAGCTACGGCTCCTACTTGGAGTGGGGTAGAGACCAGTCCGATGGTTTTTTTGGCTACTTGTTGGACCATACGGAAGGGATTGAGGCTTCGATTGTGGGATGTCTGAGGATTATTTTCAGACGATTTCGGATGATTTTTGGATGTTTTCTCGGGTTTTTTGGGAGTTTCTTCTTTAATTTCTTTCTCTTCTTTGGTTTCTTTAACTTCTTTTACTTCTTTAACTTCTTTTATTTCTTTTACTTCTTTATTTTCTTTGGTTTCTTTCTTCTCTGCGGATTCTTTTTTCTCTGGAGTTTCAGGTTTGAAGAGTTCTTCTTTTTTTTCTTCAATCTTTTTTGGGTTTTCTTTGTCCTCTGTGTTCTTTAGTTTTTTAATTTCTTCATCTTTCTGACTTTCTCGCTCTTTAATATATTTTTCTGATTCTTCACGGGTCATTGTCTTTAATTGTTCTGCGTCGAATTTGTCCAAGGTAATAATATTTTGTGTGGTATCGTTCTTTTGTTGATCAATGTTAGAATTTCAGCTTGGCATCTCGTCCTTCCTGTCTGTGATATTCGATATCGTTCCCGTTTGTTTCATGAGGAAGCTGAGTTAAATAAAAGCAATAATAGATCATTCTCTTTAGATTAGGCGATTGGTAATCGCCCCTACGAATAATAAATAAATTATTCTTCATTTTCTGGCATCTCGACTTGTTTTCCATCTAGACCAAGGTAATCATTCAAGATTTCTGTCACTATGCCTTCGAGGGCAGTTTGATATCCTTGTACTTTGGTCATCATATAACTTTCTTCAAACTCTTCATCGTCTTCGTGTTCTGCCAACATTCTCAGATCGGTATCCGTCAATTTTGGTCAGATTATTTCATCTAATTTTTCTTCGATGATAGTTTCTATGACTTCAGGCATCACCTCTTCATTTTTGATGTTTTTGATGCTTTCGCATATGTATTTGGTCGCTTCTGCTTTAGTGGAAATCATGGTAATAGGGGTTTAAAATATAAAAATTATTGAATCTGATTTTTGTCATTGAGATCTTTCCAATATCTTGTATTGGCTGATTTGATTTCGTTGAATATTGTTTTTTTCAAAAGTTGCATTTTAGTTGAGTCACTGTCTTTTGGCTGATATTTGTTTAAAGATGTTCATAACATAAGTTTTGTATTTTCCATATTAATTCATCCGATTCTTCTTGATATAAATGATCACAAGTCTCAGTTCATGATTCATCTCCTCATGGCAGCCACAGGTTTTCCTGCTCGATATTTGCTCATTGCCATAAAGTAAATCATTGCGTTTCTAGGATAATCTCCCTCTTTAAATTTTGCTATTCTTTTTGTCATTTTTTCAAGGCGTCTGTATTTCAAAACATCTCGATTGATGAATTTTTCTTTGCTGTTTATGGCTAAATTTTTCATCTCTTCGTTTTCTTTTTGTGTATCTGCTAATTGCTGTTTCAAGTCTTCGATAACTGTCTTTTTAACTCTATCTCCGATGATTTCTTTGTCTTTTTTCCCTTCAATTTCTTTCTTTGTTGATCTCTTCATCTCTGCATCGGCTAATTGTGCTTGCAGTTTTTTTGAATCTAGAGATTTTGGTGCTATACCAAGCTCCAGCAATTGTTTCATCAGCTTTTTTTTATGTTCTTCTTCATCTTGGGGAGTATTGATCTTCGCCTTAACTTTCTCTTTCTTTTCGTCTATGACGTTGAAGGAAGTCCCAGTAGCAGTAGGAGTGCTGAAATAGTTAGCCATTTGTGTATATGACGGAATAAAATTTATATAGTTA
Organism: uncultured Candidatus Peribacteria bacterium; assembly: GCA_964448265.1. Classification (GTDB taxonomy): domain Bacteria; phylum Patescibacteriota; class Gracilibacteria; order Absconditabacterales; family Absconditicoccaceae; genus CAJBLF01. The sequence continues at coordinate 15,883 of CAYUVZ010000010.1, forward strand.
ATTTTACTCCTGACGGCTTGAAATGTCAAAAAAAATCTCTTAAAAGGAAAAAAAGGCTCTAAGTTGTCTTGCCTTTTGTCGGTAATGTGATATAGTATGTATATGGGGGTGCAAAGGTTAGAAGGGGGCAATGGTGCAATGGTTTCTGAGCGTATCCTGCTGTTTTACTTAAAGTCTTTGCTCATTTGCTTCTTTCTGTAGGCGTTTGCGAATCTATGTGCCTCATCTCTCACTTTGAGGAGGATTTTGTCGGACTGGTCGTAGGTAAAAGGCTTGGAATGAATCTGATATTTGGAGTCGAAGTAGAAGAGAACTTCTGAAATAGTAGAAGATTTCTGGTTTGAGGTTTTCAAATCCCCCTGTCCGCTATTGCGGACATCCCCCTTTAACAAGGGGGACACTAGTGAATATTTTCCTATGTTGGATTTCTGTCTCGCGGGTCATTTTCCGATGGAGATGATATCTATCTGACGTAAAATCTTTTTGAGTTTTGCATCTGTTTGGATTAGTTTTTTGACGACGTTGAGTTGTCATTTTCATCAGTCAATGATTAATAGATTAGGGAACTGTGATGATTTTAATCTGCGTGTAATGACTTCTTTGATCGCTTCGTAGTCGTCAGACTTTCATCTTTTATCTTCTACCTTTCATCTCACCTTGTACCTGCGATAGCCTTTGGGGTATTTCATGCCTTCTACAAAGCACGAGAGGCCTCAGCTGGCTCGTCATCAGCTCAAATGTGAAATGTCGATACACTCGATTTTGTATGGAAAAAATTTTCAATTGTATTTGTGTTGGAGTGAGGTGAGGAGCTCGTTCATAAGAGAGGCTTCTGTGTAATTAAGAGAC
>CAYUVZ010000011.1:0-15237 GCA_964448265.1 uncultured Candidatus Peribacteria bacterium
AGGTCATACCTCTATTATACTCTCAGGTGGCTAAATTCAAAATTTAATTGACCTATTATTTTTACCATTAGTCCAAAGCCACCTGAGGGTGATAAATTGGGAATTTATTGTTTTCAGTTTTCAACTAATATCTCTGATAAGAGATGCTTGGAGGTGAGAGCTTATATGATGTCAAACCCCGGTGCTGATCCAATCATAAAAATGATTGAAACAGCTACAACTAAAAGGGCATTTAAAAATGCAGAAACGGAAATTGAAAGATTTCGAGAAATCCTTAAAAAAGGTGCGATTATCCGTGTTGGTGTCGGCTATCTTGATATCACCAATATTGATGAATATGAAGCTCTTTTGGAAACAATGGAAAATGAGTTGGGCCCTAATTATTCAACAAAATCGTTTCTTAAATTTATTAGAAAATGGAAGAAGGAGCATCCTCAACCTCCTCAATCCGAAACTAAAACTAAATAAAATTCATCTCATTATATTTGAATGAGATGCTTATTACCATTAACCCGCTTGCGGGTTTTTTTCTTTTTTTGTATTTACATCAAATTTATTTTTTTAAATATTTCGATCAAAATCTGGTCTTCATTTTTTCATTCTACCTTTGCTTGATAGTGGAGGATAATTCTATGTCTGAGGACTGCGAGGGCTACTCTTTGGACATCTTCATGCGTGACAAAATTCCTGCCTTGGCAGAGGGCAAGTGCCTTGCTGGCTGTCATTAATCCTATCGAACCCCTAGGTGAAGTGCCGTGAATAATCGCTTCATGATTTCTCGTGGCGTGGGTGAGTCTGGTGATATAATGTTTGATCTCGTCTGAAATTTGTATGGTGTTGATTTCTTCTTTGAGCTGGAGAATCTTTTCTTTGTCGATGATGGGTCTATTTAATTGCTGTTCGTTTCTGTCTATGACATCCAGCATTTCTTTCTCCTGGGTATGTGTAGGATAGTCTACGATGATTTTGAAAAGAAATCTGTCTATCTGTGCTTCTGGGAGTGGGTAGGTTCATTCTTGTTCCAAAGGGTTTTGAGTAGCTAGGACAAAAAATGGTTCAGGCAAGGTCATAGTCCTTCATCCGATAGTGACTTGTTGTTCCTGCATCGCTTCAAGCAAGGCGGATTGTACTTTGGGTGTGGCTCTATTGATTTCGTCGGCGAGGAGGATATGTGTCATGATCGGTCAGATTTTAGTTTCGAATTCTTGTGTCTTGGCGTTGTATATTTCTGTGCCTATAATATCAGCCGGAAGCAAGTCTGGAGTAAATTGAATTCTCTTGAAGTCTAATCCCAGCAATTGAGAAAAAAAATGGATAGTTTTGGTCTTTGCCAGTCCAGGTAATCCTTCCACCAGGATATGTCCTCCACAGAGGATATTGATAATTATCGTATTGATAAGTCAGTCCATACCTATGATTTTGGTGTGCATACGCTCCTTCAATTTTTTTAGCGAATCATTTTTAAATTCTATATGTGTCAGTCCTTCCTCGAAAAATTTAGTGTCTATCTGTGTATGATGAAGGTGTTCGGATTTTTTGGTAGCATGCAAAGTATGATCTGATTTCAAAATATACCACAGAACGATTCCCAGGATAAGTAGTGCTAAGATAATCAAGATGACAATTGTCCGCATAGATTGTGTATGGATGATAAAAATATATTTTTTTATATATAGTTTTGCTTTGGGTTTGCAATGATATTCGTTATTTTTTAATCTCTATCACCTTGTGTCTATCACTCTTTCAACGAATAATTTTAATATCTTTTTTTGCTACAGAGAAATGGTCAGCCAAAAATGCTATCAGCGCAGTATTCGCTTCTCCATCTATGGGCTTGGCATGAATTCGGACTTTGTAGATATCATTACCCATAATATCTTTTTGAATTTCTAATTTATTCTGTTTACTCCCGGGAGTGATTATGAGGTTGATGAACATTTGGAATGTTGAAATGTTAAAATGTCACTCTGACCACGGAGTCCTCCGTGGCTGACCCCGACCTTTCGGGGGAAGAGTATAACTAAATCAGCAATCGAGTTATATCCTTCGCTGAAATACTCAGGATGACAAATAATTATTCTTTTCCTCTGAAAAAGCAATAACTGCGAAGACCGGCAAAATGCCGGCCTGCTTTAAAGTTAAAATAATTTTTTTAAAATGAATCCTATGAATGTAATTACCTTGAATATTCCTAAGGCAATTAACCATAAAATATCCAATCCAAATTTTACGATAGGATTCTGTATCGTATTTGGATCTTCGTAATAGTAAATTTTGTTCATAGGCGTTTTGTTTTAGGCTTTGAAGGTAGTCTTTCTTGTGGGAATGTCAATCTGATTTTTTTGGTTTGACATTGTCCCGTTGATGACTATATAACCCGTGATTTATCTTCTGATTTTTTTCTTCATGGTAGCATTTTCTCTCTGATCCCTGCACATCTATCGATATGGGATTTTTTATTTGTTGGCTTTTTTGATAGGGTATGGATTCTTCCATTTCATCGCTGTAAAAAATGTGTTTGCCAAGAGTTTCCCTCGTATGCAAGCCTTTCTCACGACCTATGTGGATGACCTCGTGCTTATGATATTTCTAGGAGTTTTAGTCTGAGGCAGACTTGGACATGTATTTATTTACAACGCTCCTTATTATCTCCACCACCTGCAGGAAATTTTTCAAGTGTGGAAATGAGGGATGTCATTTATCGGATGACTGATCGGAGTGACGGTAGCTTTGTTATTTTTCGTATGGAAACATAAATTTACTCGGAAGGAATTTCTATTGTTAGGAGATTTGATTTTCGCTATTTTGCCTTTTGGAATTATGCTTGGAAGAATAGGAAATTATCTCAATCAGGAATTGTATGGGATTGTTGTTCCTGCGTGGGTTTTTGAATTACCTGCGAGGCTTTTTTATGCATTGTGGTCGTTGAATATCTTTCATATTTATCCTTTGGTGGACAATTTTCTGAGAGTAAATACAAATTTCCTGGCGAGCTTTTTCGAAGGATTCGTCCTGTTGGTAATCACCTTGCTTATGGTGAGGAGATGGGTTGTAACGAAAAAAATAATTCCCTGAAAAATCATGGCGGTTTTTTTGCTCCGATATAGTTTTGTTCGTTTTTTTCTCGAGTATCTGAGAGCTGATAGTCAGTTAGAATTCCATGGATGGTTTACGACGAGTCAGTGGTATTTTATTGCGTTTTTTCTGTTGGGAGTGATAGTTTGGATATCTACGAAAATGCGTAAAGCCAATTCGTAAAGCCAATTCATGAATTGGCTCATTTAGTGAGATAGTTCGTGAACTATCTTTACGATTTTATGTGTGAGATAGCTTGTGGACTATCTTTACGATTTTTTTATGTTTATATAAACGCGATGAATGAGTTTGGTGATTTCATGTAAAGACGTCCATTTATGGCGTCTTGCTATAGTAAAAAAATCTGGTCAGGTGAGACGCGATGAATGATTTAGGTGAGACGCGATGAATCGCCGTCTCTACAGGAACATATTTAATTTATCTGAAAAACTACATTGATATTGATTGTTACTTCATTTTCTCCTGCAGAAATGCTACTCACTGCATTTGTTCCTTCTCCTCATCACATGCCGTCTACGCTTACTGCCATATCTGATTTCGCATACATAATTGGACTAGGATAATATTGGACGCTCGTATCGTTGATCGTCAATGGTTTTCCAAGTCTTACACCGCCGACTTTGGCAAGTTGTTCAGCTTTTTCTTTGGCGTCATCAAATGCTTTTTGGCGAGCTACTTCCATAGCTTTATTTTTGTCTTTGAGTTCAAAAGAAGTATTGTCTACATTAATATTTCCTATTTTAGCGACTTGATCAATCACATCTGATCCCGATTGGACAAAATTATCTCCATTTATTTTGATTTCCAAACTTTGTTGTGCTCTGTATCATAATAATTTTCTTTGACTAGCAGATCGGTCGTATTCTGGGTAGACACTTACGCTTTTGGTCTGGATGCTTTTGTCATTCACACCGTTGGCTTTCAAGACTGCACTAATTTTGAGAAACTTATCATTCGCAGCTTTTTGCGCCTGTTGTGTGCCAGAAGCTAGTTCTGAAATAGAAAGATTGATGACAAAGGTATCTGGCGAAACCGTAGTCTTCCCTTCACCAGCCACACTGATGGTATTGGCAATTCCATAATTAGTTTGTTGGCTATTTTCATTAGCTTTGATAAAACTATTGCCTACAAGAAGAGTGGCTACAGATACGATAACTGCTGCTCATAAGAGGAAGAATCAGTTTGTGAATTTGTTTTCCATGGGAATAGGATTAAAAAATTAAAAGATTAGGAAGATTAGGAAGATTAGGAAGATTCTAATATAGTTATACGTACATAAAAACTCTATAAATTCAACCTTTTACATTCAGATTTTTTATTTTCAGTTTTTAGCAAATAGCTTTGATTTTGTGGAGCAAATGAGTATGATAAAAATCAGTATAAACTAAATATTACAAAAGACTTTTGACTTTAAGATCTTACAACCTTCTCATGAGCTATCTGATCAAAATATATCATTCGTTTGACAGGTGAAGAACTGCCTTCCTTGATTTTTTGGAAGACATTTCCAAGACTTTGCTCAAGCAAAATTTTACCTTGGGACTACATTATATCAAGGGAGAGATTTTCTATTCTTTTCATTCTTCGCCAAAGAGTTATTCTACCTTTGAATCACAGTTTTATACGCATTTCAACAACTTCCAGATTGTCCCTGATGACAAGGGTATTTGGACATATGACAAAGACAAATCCGTGATTGGAGAATTGAAGCTTGCCAATGACCGATTTTTTCCTTTCAAGATGGATAAGGAAGATAATTCAGATTTCATCTTTAATATGTTTAGGACATTCGAAAATTTTGATGTCATCAATGATAGAATCTGATTTTTCATTGAGTTGAAGCCCGTAGTCAACGAAAGTTTTCTTTTCTTTATCAAATCCAAATTTTTGCATTGGATATTCAAACGAAAATTAGCCTTCAATTTTTACAGATATATGTTTAACCACAAAGTACAGAAAAACCGAAAAAGCACGGGGCACAATTATTTCAGAGATAAACTTCAGAGTAATTTATTTGAATCCAAAGTATATTTCATCGTCCAGTCTACCAACAAATCCATGGCGGAGTCTAGAGTCAGGGCATTGTTCAACAACTTCCTCGTGTTCAAAAATTATCCGCTCAATCAGTTCCATGTCAAAATTCACAAAGATATCTCATCATTAAATCAGATTAAAAATTTTAAATGACCATTCAGTAAATTATTCCTTTCTTCTCAGGAAATTTCTTCATTTTTCCATTTCCCCAAGAATCCAAAAAATGAAACTTCGTTATTGACCGTTAGAGCGAGAAAGCTTGCGTTGCCAGTCGGTATCCCGACATTTGAATATACCACAGAAAAAAATGGTGAGATTACTCCCAAAAATCTTCCTAGAGATATCAATATTATGGGAATCTCTGATTATAGGTCTATCAAGGTGCCGATTGGTATTTATGATGAAGATAGGCTTAAACATTTGTATATCGTGGGGAAGACGGGAACTGGAAAATCTAAATTTTTGCTTTCGCTCATGATCAATGATATCGTACAATGAAAATGAATCTGAGTCGTAGATCCGCATGGAGATGCTATCGATGAGATTATGATGCATATCCCCGAAAATCGCAAGGATGACGTCATTATTTTTGATCCGACTGATGAACTTTATCCGTTCTGTTTCAATCCATTGGATGTTCAGGAAAATGAATCCAAACAAATTCTGGCGAAATGATTTATCGATATTTTCAAGAAATTTTTCTGAGCAAACTGGAATCCAAAGCTGGAGCATGTGTTGAGGATGATCTTCTTGGCCTTGCTTGATAAGCCGGGTTCTACGCTTTTTGATATTATCAGGGCGTTGACGGACAAAGATTTCAGATACACGATGATTGATGCGGTACAAGATGATGTCGTTAGAAATTTCTGGACCAATGAATTTGCTGGCTGGTCTCAGCAGTTCAATACCGAGGCGATCATGCCTATTTTGAATAAAGTCTGACAGTTGCTATCTATAGAAATGCTCAAAAATATTTTTGCCTCGCCAGAAAATAAATTAGATTTCAGAAAAGTCATGGATGAGAGCAAAATCCTCCTCATCAAACTTCCCAAAGGAAAACTCCAGGAAGAGATTATGGGATTTTTGGGTGCGATGTTCGTGACGAAATTATTCCAATCAGCGATAGGTAGGCAATCCGTAGACAAGAGTCTGAGAACTCCTTTTTTCCTCTATGTAGATGAATTCCAAAATTTCGCGACAGATACCTTCAATGAGATCCTATCAGAAGCGAGGAAATACTGACTTTCGTTGGCAGTTGCTCACCAATATATCAAGCAGATTCCCACGAATATCTCAGCATCGCTTTTTGGAAATGTCTGAACATTAGTTAGTTTCAGAATATCGCCAGAAGATGCGGAATATATGAAGCAGCAGTTTACGCCGTTTATCGAAGGATATGATTTAGCCAATCTCAATATGAGAGAATTTTACTGCAAGTTGCAGGTACAAGGGCAGGTCAAAGATCCGTTTAGTATCAAGACTTGTTATACCCCTGATCCGAAAATTCATCCAGAATATATCGCGGAATTATATAGAGTTTCTAGAGCGAAATATGCAAGGTCTCTCGAGGAGGCCAAGAAGGTGCTTGAAGAGAAACAGGCTGATGTCATCAAGATGATCGAGGATTTTAATGAGCCAATTATCTAGTTTGGAGAACGATAGATTGAAGAACGACCCCGGCACGCCGGGGGGCTCGGCAAAGCCGGACTTGAATGATAGGGCTTTGCTCCTTTTAAACCTTTGCACCCCCAATATATGCAGATCCAATATCACAAAGAATTAGCAAAATGAAGATGGAACGAAATGTCCTTGGCTCACCAATTAGGAAATGTGGGGAGCGAATTTTCTCGTGCAATCAGTGCTAGAGATCAAAATAAGGAACGCATGCAACTGGCTCTAGAAAGATGACTGGAGCTTATGGATATGACGATTGCAGATCCCAAGTTATCATCGGCATGACGTAGAGAAATATGCAGACTCAGAGAAGTTATTTGTGACCATTTTTATGGAGAGGATATGTATGATATGGGTGATGATGCTATCAATAAATATTTTCTTGATTTCGCGTTGATGGCACGCAGATAAGTTTTATTTTTATCTGATACTATGGACGAAAAAATTATTGAGACTAAGACTTGCAAGCACTGCCAAACATCCTTCGACATTACAGACAAGGATATGGCGTTCTACGATAAAATTTCTCCAGTTTTTGATGGTAAAAAATATTCAATACCCGTACCGACATTTTGTCCTGAGTGTAGGCAGCAGAGAAGGCTGGCTTTTAGGAATGAAAGAAAATTATATAAAAGAAAATGTGATTTGACGGGGAAAGAGATTGTTTCTATTTACTCTGAAATTAGTCCGTTTAAAGTCTATAATCAAAAAGATCGACGACTGGATGCTTGGAATCCTCTGGATTACTGAGTGGATTTTGATCCCAGTAGGTCATTTTTTCAGCAATTTCAGGAGGTATTGGCTAAGACTCCCTTTCAGGCGCTTATTGGTGCAAATAATGAAAATTCTGAATATATCAATCTCACCGCAGATAGTAAAAACTGTTATATCGTGATAGAGAGTAGTAACAATGAAGATTGTTATCACTGTTATTGGATACAGAAATGCAACAAATGTTGTGACTGTAGTTTCTGTCATGAATGTGAAAATTGTTATGAAACTCATAATTGCAAATATTGTTATGGTACCTTGTGGATACAAGATTGTCAGAAATGTACCAATAGCTTTTTTCTCAAGGATTGTGTAGGTTGTTCCTATTGTTTTGGTTGCAGTAATTTGGTCAATAAAAGTTATTGTTTGTATAATAAACAGGTTAGCAAACAAGAGTATGAAAAATTTATTCAGGAGCTTTATACGGGGAATGCTAGAAATAATCTCAGAGATGCTAGAGAGAAATTTCTTATGTTGGATTTACAATTACCCAAAAAATTTGCACATCTGACGCAGGTAGAAAATACTACGGGTGATTATCTCAATAATACAAAAAATTGTTTATTTTGTCATGATGGGTATGATGCTGAAGATTGTAAATATGGTGAACATATCTGGAGAAATGCAAAAAATATTATGGATGCGAGTACTGTAGGTCGTGATGCTAATCTAGTATATGAGGCTATCAATTGTGGCATCTGAGTGTACAATGATTATTTCGTCGCTGTGTGTCGAAGCTCATCGTTTATGAATTATTGTTTTTCATGTTTCTCTTGTTCTCATTGTTTCGGGTGTGTCAGTCTTCGCAATAAAGAATATTGTATTCTCAATAAACAATACACCAAAGAAGAATATTAAAAAGAAGTCTGAAAAATAATTTGAAGAATGATTGAAATTTGAGAATGGGGAGAATTCTTTCCATCTTCCATCTCTCCTTTCGGTTACAACGAAACGGTTGCTATGCAAGATATGCCTTTGACCAAAGATGAGGCAATTAAAAAATGATTTAAACGATCAGATTACGAAGCTCCATTTCCTCAAGTTACGAAATCATTGAAAGCCAGTGATCTCCCCGATATCAAAGAAGTAACTGATGATATTTTGCAGCAAGCTATTATTTGCGAAGTGAGTGGAAAGCCGTTTAGAATTATTAAACAAGAACTCGAGTTTTACCGCAGGCATAATTTGCCATTACCGACTAAGCATCCTGATGTTCGTCATGCTGAGAGGATGAAATTGAGAAATCCTAGAAAGCTTCGAGATAGAAAATGCGCGAAATGTTGAACCGACATCAAAACGAGTTATAGTCCAGAAAGACCAGAAATTGTGTATTGCGAGTGATGCTATAATAAGGAAATTTACGGGTAACAAGGAACAATTTATAATTTAAAATTTAAAATTCATGCAAAGAGAAGTCTACGAGTTTATATCCAAGAAAACCAACCCCGGTGCTACGACCGTGGCGGGCGATCCAATCGTGGAATGGAAGACCTGCAAAGTCAGTGGACAAGAATTTCCTATCTACAAGAGGGAAAGGGAGCTGTTAGACCAGATTTCTCCGACTATTGGCTGAGAGAAGTTTCTAATTCCTTCTCCAGATTGTTGTTATCGAGTGAGGATGCTTAGGAGACTTTCGTTTAGAAATGAAAAGAAATTTTATCAAGTTACTTGCGCGAATACTGGGAAGAAAGAGATTAGTATCGTCCATGATACTGTCAGAAATGTTATGAGTCCCAAAGACTGGAATGAGGAAGACTTCTGAAAATATGCAATACCATACAGCGGGGATTTCTTTCAGGATATCAAAACGCTGTTTGAAAAAGTTCCCTATATGCCCAGATTTGTAGTTAATTCTGAAAATTCAGAATATTGCAATCAGGCGAGAGATGAGAAAAATTGCTATCTGTGCGTGGGCGGTGAAAATAGCGAAAATTGTATGTATGACACTCATGATATGCAATCCAAATACGCTTTTGATTGTTATGGTGTTATCAAGACGGAAATTGCGTATCAATCTATCCATATCTACTACAGTATGAAATCTTTTTTTAGTATCTATTTGATTAGTTGCTACAATGTTTGGTTCGGCTATGATTGTAAAAATTGTAAGAATGTGCTTTTTGGGACCGGGCTTGTCTGAGGAGAATATGTATTCAAAAATAAGATATATCCCAAAGAAGAGCGAGAGCATATATTCAAAACTTATAGTCAGAAAATGAAAACCATAAGTTGACTCCAAGAAGTGCTTCAAGAATATGATGATTTTGTTAATCAACATCCACATGAGGCAATCCACAATATCAATTCAGAGCATTCGTTTGGTGCTCAAATCAACGATAGTAAAAATATGATCTTATGATTTGCTATCATCGCTACTGACGATAGTTTCTATTGCGCGACTCAGGGATTTTCCAAAAATGTTATGGATGCAGAATCTTCTTCCAATTCAGAACTGATATTTAATTGTGTGGGAAGTCTCAGATTGTTTGGGTCTATGTGTATAGCGTGAAATTTCTCTGAACTGAGGCATTCAGCCTACGATTTTTATACAAGAGGAGGGAATAATCTCCTTGGGTGTTTTGGTGTAAATAATAAATCATATTGTATCCTCAATAAAGAATATTCCAAGGATGAGCGAGAACAATTAGCTACAACGATAATCCATGAGTTGCAATCCAAAGGAAAGCGAGGCGAATTTTTCGATACAGAACTTTCTCCATTTCCCTACAATGATACTCTAGCCAATAAATTTTTTCCAGTCCGTCCTGAACAACTCACTATTCTTCAACCGGAGAAATTCATTTCTGATGCGATTTTGGATTTATGAGGAGAAGAGAAATTGAAGATCAAGCGGAGAACAAGAGAATCTGAATTAAATATTCCAGAGAACGCTGAACTTGTACAGGCTAAAGATTTACCCGATAATATCGATGATGTGGATGTATCTATCCTCGATAAGGTTATCATCTGTGAAAAGACATGAAGACCATTCAAGATTATGAAACTGGAATTGGAATTTTATAAACAATATGGTTTGCCGCTTCCTACGACTCATTATGAATACAGAGATGAACAAAGATATGATACTAGTATTCCAAAAAGATTGCTAGAGTTCTGTCTCTGTGATAAATGTGGAAAGGAGACATTGAGCGAGCTAAGAAAGGGACATACCTATAAAGTCTATTGTGAGGGTTGTTACGCCAAAGAAATTTATTGATAAAATATTTTACTTCATAATCGTTTTTATGCATTATTTAAGATTTAAACTTAAACATTATCGGCTTACGGTCAAATGAGCAATTATGGTCTTGCGTTTCAGATATAAGGTGTGGAAACTAAAAAGAAACCACAAGTAAATTTTTTACTTTGAAGTGCTTTTACATGACCAAAATTATCTGTAAAAAAACAGGTCAGGAATATGAAGTGTCGCAACAAGAAATTGATCTCTTGGAGAATATTTCTCCTGTTTTGGAATGAAAAAAATATCTGATTCCTGTCTCAAAATATCATCCTGATGTTCAGCATCAGCAGCATTTATCACGAAGAAATGAAAGAAATCTTTATAAAACAACCTGTGCCTTGACGTGGCAACCTATTATAACGAATCTCCATCCTTCATCAGGATATACTATCTATAATTATAAAGATCGACGAAGTGATAAATGGGATCCATTCGCTTATGGGATATTTTTTGATGCCAATACATCGTTTACGCAGCAATTTGGAGAAATGTTTTTTCATATTCCCCAAATATCATTATATCTCGGTCCTACTATGGAAAACTGCGATTATTGTAATTATGGGATGGATTCAAAAAGTTGTTATATGAGTACTAGTGTTATTCGATCTGAGCATTGTTATTATTCGTATCTCTCTATGAGATGTTATTATGATGTAGATTGACATGCTAATACTGATTGTAAATATTGCTATGCATGTTGGTATACAATGAATTGTTATAAATGCCAGTATGCAATCCATTCTTATGATTGTAGATCTTGCAAATATGTATTCGATTGCCGTGATTGTGAATTCTGTTTCTGCTGTGTAAATTTAAACCATAAGAAATATTGTATTTTCAATACCCAGTATGATAAAGAAACATATTTTGAGAAACTGACTGAATTAGAAAAAGAATCTCATGAGATAATATCTCAAAAGTTTGTTGCTTTCATACTTACACTCCCCAAAAGAGCTACAAGATGCTTTCAAACTGAATGAACTACAGGAGATTTTAATTTTCATTCTAAAAACTGCATCAATTGTTATGATATGCAAAACGCCGATGATTGTATCAATGTTCGGACATCAGGAATAGAATCAAGTGATTTTGTTAATTGCACCATCGTCGGTGTAAGCTCACAACTATATAGTAGTATCGGCATATCTCGAAGCCATAGTTCGGCCTTCAATATAGGCTCAGATGGTCTCTATCAATGTTTCTATTGTTATTATTGTCGTAATTGTGAATTTTGTTTTGGTTGTGTGAGATTAAGGCATAAAAAATACTGCATCTTCAACAAGCAATATACCAAAGAAGAATATGAAAAAGAACTTATCAAAATAATTACCAAAATGCAAGAGACTGGAGAACGAGGCGAATTTTTTGATCCTGCCATTTCTCCATTTCCATATAATGATTCGGATGCCTTTGATCGATTCCCTGAGACGAAAGAACAGGTGGAAAGCCGAGGAGGAAAATTTATTGAAAGAGAGCAAAAGAAATTTACCGGAGAAAAATTTTATCCTGAATCCATTGCTGTCTACAAGGATAGTCCTGTAAAAAGAAAGGAACTTTTGGAAGCCACGCTGACCTGTGAGGTTACTGGAACGGCATTTAGACTCATTGAACAAGAATTAGATTTCTATATAAAATTTGATATTCCTATTCCTCGCAAGTGCTATTTACAAAGATATAAGGAGAGATGGGACCTACGAAATCTTCCTCGTAAACTGCGAGACAGGAAATGCGCGAAATGTTGAGTCGACATCAAAACGAGTTATAGTCCAGAAAGACCGGAGATAGTTTATTGTGAACAATGCTACAATAAAGAAATTTACGGATAAGAAAAACTTGCATTTTCTTGCGATTTATTTTATTGACATTTAATTATACTTAAGTTTGTTTACTATTTGACCATAAACTTAAATGTACTTAACTAGAAGCTTTTATCTGGATAGGATAAAAAAATACACTGGCAAACATTTTATCAAAAACATTCGATGAATTATTGCTCTTGTAGGTGTATATTTGGCACATACATAAGTTTTTCTTGAACTTGACCGTCATATCTTTATTCTCCATTTTGTATTCTTACTTCCTTACTTTGAAAATATGTCTACTCGACAAGATATAGCCAATCTTATTTTCCCTGATGTCACAGAGACGGTTGCTGATTTGGCGAAAAAATTTCCTGCAAGAAAAAATCCTCTTTGTTCTCGTTTTGCGCCTAGCCCTACCTGATATCTTCATATCGGGGCGATTTTTACATCGTTTGTGGCGTGGAAAATTTGCAAACAATGAAATGGAACATTTATCTTGAGAGTGGAGGATACCGATCAAAAAAGATTGATACCGTGATCGATTGATCAGATTATTGATTGATTAAAAACATTTAATATCCCCATCGATGAGGGTCCTTTGGGCAAGGAAAATTTTGATGTTTGATCTTATAGTCCATATATCCAGTCTCAGAGGAGATATTTTTATCAGGTATTTGCCAAACAACTTATAGTTGAATGAAAGGCATATCCTTGTTGGATGAGTGAAGCGGATCTTGAAGACATCAGACAACAGCAAGAGAAAACCAAGACAACACCAGGGATTTATTGAAATTATTCTATCTGGAGAAATAAATCGTTAGAGGATATAGAGACACAATTGAAGGCCGACAAGAATTTTGTAATCAGATTTCGTTCGCCGTGAAATATGACCAAGAGGGTGGTGTTTGATGATGTAATCAAATGAAAAATCGAAATGCTGGACAATTACAATGATATTGTTCTCCTCAAATCTGATGGGTTGCCGACCTATCATTTAGCACATATTTGCGATGACTATCTGATGAGGGTGTCACATATTATCAGAGCTGAAGAGCGATTGACGTCGGTGCCGCTTCATTTGCAATTATTTTCTGCATTTGGACTTCCTGCTCCTGTGTATTGTCATGTTGCGCAGATTTTGAAATTAGACGAAGGGAAAAAGAGAAAACTTTCCAAGAGAAAAGATCCCGAAGCGAATGTGGAATTTTTCTTTGAACAATGATTCGCTAGTCAGGGGATTATCGAATATCTGATCAACCTTGTAGATCCCAAATTTGAAGATCGACAAAAGGCTAATCCTGGCCTAAGCTATCTAGACTTTGAAATTAAGTTAGAAAATATGAGCAAGTCTGGAGCGTTGTTCGATTTGGTAAAACTGCAGAGTGTAAATAATGCGTATTTGTCTAGAATTTCTACGGATGAATTGTATGTACAAAGTTTGACTCGAGCGAAAAAATATAAACTTGCCCGCCTTGGAGGGCCAGAACTTGCTAAACTTATGGAAACTGATTCTGAATATACAAAAAATGCGTTAAATATTGAAAGATTAACCCCCAAAGATCCCAAAAGATTTACCACTTACGCTGACATTGAACCTCAGATCCGTTTTTTCTATGATGCAGAATGGGAGGCAATGCATTGAAATATTACAGCATTAAAAGATTCAAACATCAAAGTAGATGATGAAGTTATGAAAAAATTTATTGCTGAATATGTCGGCGTTTTGGATGTGACGATGGGCGTGGAAGATCGATTTTCTCAGTTGAAAGAAATTGGCAAGAAATATGGTTTTGCCTGAAATAATGCGGAATTTAAAGAATGAGGATATGTAGGAAAAATTGGTGATTTAGCCATGTTCCTGAGGATTCAATTGTGTTGTGCTACGCAGACGCCTGATTTGTATTCAGTGATGCAGGTGATGGGGAAGGAAAGAGTGATTAGAAGATTAGAAGGTTAGAAAATTCGAAAATTTTCACATAAATAAAAAGCTCCCCGATTAAGAGGAGTTTTTCTTTATCATAAACAATGATTAAATAACTTTATCAATGAGTCCGTAAGCTAAGGCTTCTTCAGCGGTCATCCATTTGTTTCTTTCCATATCTTGAGCTACCGTTTCTCTTTTTTGACCGGTATGTTTACTCATGACATCTATAAACATATTTTTTACTTTGACCATTTCTTCAGCTTCAATTTGGATATCTGTGGCTTGCCCTGTAATTCCGCTACCTCCTATCAATGGTTGATGAATCATGATTTTGCTATGAGGAAGAGCATATCTTTTGCCTTTGGTCCCTCCTACCATATAAATAGATCCCATAGATGCTGCCAATCCTACAGCGATAGTGACGATATCACATTTGATATGTTGCATGGTGTCATAAATTGCCATACCAGCATATACTTCTCATCCGGGGGTATTGATATACATGATGATATCCTTGTCTGGATCTTTTTTTTCTAAGTAAAGCATTTGAGCTATGACAGAATTTACCATACTGGAATCGATTTGATCTCAGATGAAAATAATTCTATCTTCCAATAATCTAGAGTAGATGTCGTAGACTCTTTCTCCTGATTTTGTTTTTTCGATAACGCTTGGGATAAGGCTCATGGTAATGA
>CAYUVZ010000012.1:0-14785 GCA_964448265.1 uncultured Candidatus Peribacteria bacterium
AGATAAAATCCCTCTGGATGTTTCTGGTTTGAGGCTACAAACCCACCCCAACCCCCTCCCTTATCAAGGAGGGGCAGCTATTTAGTCTTAAGAAAGAGGGAGACAACAGTGAAACATCCAACATCACAGATTTATCCCTTTGTTTCTCCCTATGAAAATCGTAATCCTCGAAAATATCCGTAGTGCCTACAATGTCGGCAATATCATCCGCACAGCTGACGCCTTATGACGAAATGTCCGACTGACCTGATATTCTCCTTCTCCTGTGGACACTCCCAAGGTAGTGAAGACCTCTCTAGGCGCTGAAAATGCGGTCGGATTACAACAATTCAAATCCACCCCCGAAGCCATTCTTGCCGCTAAAAAGAAAAAATGCCGCATCATCGCAGCAGAGATTACGCCGGATGCAGCATCTTTGGATATGTATAAAAAATCTGAAAATATCGCTGTGATTTTTGGAAACGAAGTGGATGGAGTATTGGAGTCCACGCTGAAACTCGTCGATGATGTCGTTTATATACCGATGAAAGGAATCAAAGAATCTCTCAATGTAGGCCAGACTTCGGCTATCTTTATGTGGGAATTAAATTCCAGAAGATAAAGAGTGCTGTGTTGAGGATAACAAACCCACCCCAAACCCCTCCCTTATCAAGGAGGGGAAGGCTGATAAGTTTTACTTAAGAGGATTTAGCCTATTGAATTTTCAAAGTAGCGATCATTGCGTCCACTTGGGCATTCCAATCATTAAAGGTGTCCTGCGTAGAAGTATAGGTAAGCATATAGATTGCTTTATTTTTGATGAGATAGATGCTTTCTCGTTGCAAATGATAGACCGCCTCACCAAGCCCTTGAAGCATCCCTCCATAAATAACCTTTTTAGCTGGGATCGTGTCGAGCGTGATCGTCTGATTACTGATTTCGTCAAAGCCAGAAATAGACTCAGCCATAGACGGCTTAGTAATCGCATAATAACTATCCACGGATAAATCCTGATCCAAAGATTTCTTCACGATAGCGATATTTTCCCTAACTAAATCTCCGCTTGTTTGTGGGGAAAGAAATAAAACTGACGCACCTGTAAAGTTTTCTTGCACCGATCGATCGCCTGGATATTGGATGCTAAACTTGTCTTTGACGCTATGATAGGTTTTTTCTAATGAAACAGCTGGCGTCGGAGAAGCATTGTCCGTGACTTTGGTACATCAACTGATCAGCAGCCCCATCGAAAGTGCTAGGGTGAGGTACATAACTTTTTTCATGGAGGAGGGGATTAAGGATTAAAATATTTTATGTCACTCTGAGCAGTTTTGTTACTCTGAGCAGTTTTGTCACTCTGAGCAGTTTTGTCACTCTGAGCGAAGCGAAGAGTATAACTTATTATAGTGATTTAGTTATATCCTTCGTCCGACCCCGAAGTATCGGGGGGACTCAGGATGACAAGTACTCATTACTCAAACACATTTTTTCTCGCGACTACAAAAGTATTGTTCGCGTCTTTTCGTGAAGCGATTCTCACTCCTTTTTTATTGATAAAATTTACTTCTTGGATAATAAATCCACTCATAGCAATCAGCTTTTTCAATTCTGCTAAGGTGTAGATATGATAAAATCTCTGAAATGTCGTACTTCCATTTTTCCATGGGATCATAATATCATTTCGATTTCTTTTCTTGAAAGGGACACAGGCGAGTAGACAACTTTGGACAATCTCTTTCCAAAATTTCTTGCACAGCCACATAGAGAAAGACCAATTCGTCATTAGCAAAACTCACTCATATTTCAAAATCCTATAAATACTTTTCATGAGAAAAAATCTCTCTGAAAGGGAAGTGATGTGCTGAAAACTTGCTATTCCGATTACGAAATCAAAAGATTCCTGCTTGTACTGTTTGACAGCATGGAGGATATCATCGCAGACAAAAGTGGCAGAAATTTTTGCCTTGAGATTTTTTCTCGCTGCTTCTTTTTTCGCCAGATTCAAAAGATTTTTGGAGATATCTATGCCAGTATAATTAATTTTGTATCACTCCAATGTTCATAATTGTTCCAACAATCTTCACCCTCCGCATCCAAATTCCAAGACAGACAAAGTTTTTTTTTCAGATTTTTTTATTTCATTCAAAATCAAGGAAGCATCAGACCAGACCTTCTTTCTCGTATTGGTATATTTCACTGCTTCGGCATCATAAAACTGCCTGAGATCGTCTGTGATTGTGCTCATTTCAAATATTTATTTTTAACTAAATATTCATTGTTGCATCATGGTCTTGGCATCTTCTTTGATCTGGGTATGGGATTTTTGGATCAGATCCTCTAGTGTGAAATTGATCTCATCATCTTCCATAAATACTTTTTTGAAATGCATGAGATACAGGAAGACGAGTGCGGTCATCCTAACATCATTTTTACAATATTGTTTCAATGTTTCCAAAATTTGTTCATCTCCAGTGTCCAAAAACTGCTGATATAATTTTTCTCCTTCTGCACCAGAAGAAAGGGTCTTACTCACGCCGACCAAGGATTCAGAGACTTTATTCAATCCCAATCTCTTGCCACAGACAGCGTGGATAAAGACAAACAGGTCTATACTTTTGTCATTCAATTTTTTCAAATCTTCTTCAGACTTTCCCGTGTTGTACATACAGACAGGATTATCAAATCGGATATTATTAAATCAGACGATATAGCCATCAAACGCCAGCATTTTATCTACAAATTCTCCCAAATGCTCGATATCGATATATTCATACGTCATTTTATTCTGTTCATTGGGCTCCATCGCATACCCGACGGTAAATTTCATCTCTTTGAGATTTTCCAGACTTCCTATGGTCTCTATATCATAGACGAGATATTTTTTCCCACCGATAGTGCCATATTCTCATGTATGAAAAGCATCCAGCAAAATATTCTCTATAGATTTTTGTCAGGGAGTTCTTTCTCTCTTGATAATATAATTTTTTACCAGGCTCTGGAATTCTCTCTGTCCTTGTTCATCCAAGACTACCTGAATTTTTTCCTTCTCATCCATGAGGAGAATATCGTTGTCCTGCTGCTGGATTCTAAAAAGAAAATCACCCCTATTGAGATAATAGATTTCACTTCACTCTTTAAACATTTTCTTGAAAAAATCAGTAGGAGTCTGACATTTTTCTTTCCTGATGATACTACAAAAATTGCTCAAAAAAGTATTTTGAACTGTTTTTAATTCCTGTAAATTAAATCTTTTGTACATGTCATCAATTCAAATCTAAATTCTGCATTATTTCTGCATATAATTTTGTCGGGCGGTACTATCTTTCTTTTTGATATAATTGAGGGGATTGATAAGGAAATCACTGATGTTGGTTTTTCCTGAATCGCTCAGAACGAAACCAAATCCTTGAATCATATACGGTTGGTCATTGATGCTAATATCTTTGAAATAGATAGGACTCAGACTCCTTATCTTAATA
Source organism: uncultured Candidatus Peribacteria bacterium (assembly GCA_964448265.1). Classification (GTDB taxonomy): domain Bacteria; phylum Patescibacteriota; class Gracilibacteria; order Absconditabacterales; family Absconditicoccaceae; genus CAJBLF01. Next base: position 3,456 of record CAYUVZ010000012.1, read on the forward strand.
TTAAAATTCGCGATGAAATTAATTTTACCAAATGTGAAATCGACCAGTACTTTTCCATTTTTTTCTGCGACATCATTGGGCACAATCCCCATATATTGCTGCATGAGGCTGAGCAAAAGAATGCTATTTGTCGTCCCTTCGTGTCATGAGGAAACTGAGGATTCTGGTTCAACAATAGTATTTGAAGAGGGGAGCGTCGTGAGAGCTACATCATCTTGTTGGTAAAATCCCAAATTTTTGGAAACATAACTATAGATTTCTCAGATAGAAAATGCTTGGATATGCAACAGATTTCCCAAGACTTCATTCATGCTTGCCTTGTTTTCCAAGGTCATGCTTTGGACAAGCAAGAGATCGTTTTCGTATGTCAAAACGAGATGTACAGGGACAGTGTTTACTTGAGTCGGATCAGTTAAAAATCTGAGAGATCCATCGATTTCTACAGTATTTCCTGAAATAATTTTGTCTTGCAAAGAAAGATAGGAAAGACTTTCGAGCTTTTTTATAATTTTCTCTGAGAGAGAGAGCGTGGTCTGTTGTGATGTTTCTGTACTTTCTGCATCAGCAGTGAGCGAGGTGTTTGCTATCTGTTTCTTGAGTCCGATCAGACCCAGAAGAGGCTCTCATTCATTCAAGGTATTAATGGTGCTGGTGATAGTGCCGATGGTATCTTCTCACAGATTTTTATTGAAAACAGCTGACTGATAACTATTTGACTCCAAGGCAGTTTTGAGGTAATAATTATTAAATCGATAAATTTCATCCTTGTAAAAGCTATCCAAGCCATTTCTTCTCAGCGTCTCTTTTACAAAGTCTAGATAGGTGGTGATCTGTGTGGAGTCTACTTTGCCAATAGTTGCATCCTGGTAGATCTGCTGTTGGAAAGATAATAATTTGTATGCATTAAGCAGATGGTCTTTGTAGGTGGTGGAGTCTAGGGATTCTGATGCTAATCATTTCTGTATCTCTATAAAGAATGCCGTTCTTTTGAAAAGGTCTTCATAGGTCTGACCACAGCTGGTAAAGAGAGCTTTGATATTTGTATTTTGATCATCGGTATAGAGAAAATATTTAGACAAAGTATCGCAGAATGCAGTTTTATATTCACCATCATTTTGAATGGCATAAAAAAGGTTTTTCAACCCCATATAATCTTTATCTATAGTATAGACAAAAAACGAACTCAAAAAACCATCGAGATAGTGATCACAAGTGGCATCAAAGATTTTGTTTTGAGATACACATCCAAGATTAAAATCCTGAGCGATAGAAGTAATGATAGGTATCTGTGTATGTGGGGGAGTACTTTGAACGAGGAACTTTTTTACAAACACGAAATTTTTCACAAAAGACGCTAACTCTGTGACATCATAATCGCCTGATAGAAAATAACTAATAGGCTTGAGAGGAATATTGCTATAGATAGAAAAATATCTAGGAATCACAAAACCCTGGTAAGTAGCAAGATTGTCGACAGACCTTACCATCCCTAGGACGGTCTCAAATTTTCCCTGCAAAATATATATTTTAGTATCCTGATCTTTGCTTGATTGATTCAAAAAATTTTGGGCCTCTTGAAGCACCCTGGTCTTTTGGAGGGTAAGGGCAGGATTGTCTTGGAAGATATTTACTGAAGCAGGAGTCAGGGTATTTCTATAGAAAAAAATAATACCCAAAAACAGGACGATATAAAAAATGAAGTATTTGAAGATAAACGAATGGATTTTCTTATACGTTTTGATGATAGTATCTACTCAGGGGGTCATACATACTTCTCAAACAATAAAAATAATTACACGAAAATTACAACTGCTTGGTAGTATACGATTTGCCTCGCTATTGTCAACAAAAAGCACATTTCAGAGCAGTTCTGTCCGATTTCAAATTTCCCCTTGAAATTAAGCCAGATTTTTCTATCATTCTGCCGTGTATATTTTTTTATATAATAAAACAAGAAAAAATGCAAAAGAAATTACTAACTTTGGCGGTATTAGTTGCCGGTGTTGCATTATTAGCTGGATGTGGAGTTGAAAAGACAGACGACACAACAACAGTTACAACTGGAACAGAAGTTTCTGCTACTGTAGTATCTGGAGCTACAACTACACCAGAAGTTACTACATCAGAAGTTACTGCTTCAGATGAAGCTACTACTGAAACAACTGAAACTGAGACTACAGCAGAATAATTGTAATTCACGCTACGGCGGGTCTTGCATTTAATTGTAGAAACGATAAAAGGGAGGCCAAAGGTCTCTTTTTTACATATAATAAAATTCATTACAGGATGCGTCTTCTCAGCTATGTCCAACAGAAATACAGTATCTCCAGAAGGGCATTTGTCGCTTGAGTCAAACAAGGGCAGATTTCAGTAAATGGGCAAAAAGTAGATTCTTATACCAAAGAAATAGCCCCCTGAGATCTTCTCACCATCAAAACTTTAAAATTACAAATTCATGAACCAGTAGAATCCATTTCAGAACAAAAAAAAATACTGATTCTCTTCAATAAACCATTGGGCTACGTCGTTTCCAAATCTGATCCAAATAATAAGACTATCTACGAATTATTACCCAAAGAGTTCCAGCCTTATTACTACATCTGAAGGTTAGATAAAGACTCTCATGGACTCCTGCTTTTGACCAACGACCCCGCTACTGTAAATTTGTACGAGCATCCCAAACATGGCGTAGAAAAAGAATATATCGTCCAATTAGATCAGGATCTTCGTCTCAAAGATATCCAGAAAGCAATGCATGGAGTAGAGGATGAAGGAGAACTCCTCAAAGCTATCAAAATTTCCAGACACAAAAAAACATCCCATTACCTCATCCTCCTCAACGAAGGCAAAAAAAGGCATATTAGAAGGATGTTTAAGGCATTGGGCTATCGTGTCCAAGATTTACAAAGGATCAGAGAAGGGGAGTATGAATTGGGAAATTTGTGAGAGGGGAGATGGAAAGTAATTTCGTAAAGATAGTTTCGTAAAGATAGTTTTGCAAAGATAGTTTCGTAAAGATAGTTTCGCAAAGATAGTTTCGTAAAGATAATTCAAGAATTATCTCGCTAATGAGCCAATTCATGAATTGGCTTTACGAATAGGGCAGTTTTATTTTATTTTCTAATGCTGAGAATCCTTCTTTTCCCTACGCTTTTCAAGCATCAGCTCCACACATTCTACCAATGAAATCTCATACTTATTGAGCAGACAAATAACCGTGAAAAGAGATCCTCCGACTGTTGCTTTGAATTTCTCCATTCTCTCTAATTTTTCTGCGATGGATCATCCTTCTTTACAGAGATTTAATGCTTCTTGTATTTCTTGTTGTTCTTTTTTCATATTTTCAAAAAATTGGGCATCTTCTTTATGCCATTCAGGATGTTCGGACGACCGAGCCTCTATGAGTCTTTGGACATGATCAACTGTAAGCATAACCCAAGTGGAGATATAAAAAATATTTTTCTTATGTAATGCGCAAAAGTTCTACTGAAAGCATATTTCCTACTCTTTCTAGGCAGGATTCTTGTACACTGGCTTTACGTTTTTTGCGTTTGCAGATATCAATGAAGAGATCAAATAACTGATTAGAAATGCCGATTCATATGATTTTCGTGGGAGCGTCGGTATCCCGTTTGGGCTCGGGAACTACATATTCATCATCAATGCGGATGAAACAATCATTTTCCATCAGCCTTTTATTCTCCTTCAGATCCTTGATATTCTTATCATTCAATTTCACATAGATTTGCCCAAATTCTCAGTCATAGGAAATTTCCATGCAAGAGGGGTGAAAAGATAAAAATGTGGTAATATCGTTTTTAAGCTGGAGGATATTTTTCTTCCAAATAAGTAATCAGTTTCTTTAGGATATCATTTCACTTTTCTATATCTTTCTGAGTTACCCCAGGCATATTATCGTCGTATTTTGGTCGGCTTTTTTCTGACCTTCATCACCGAGAATACATCCTTTTATTGTAGTACTGGTTGAATATGTCGATTTCTCTTGTAATATGTTCATCGAAGAAAATTCATCAGTATTTTTTGAGGTTGCTGATATAATGATGGATGGTTGAAATCCGTGATTTTTGGCATTTGAATGCACCGAATAGGGGAAATGGTTTCTGGTATTTTTCTTGAAAATCCATAGCGATATTTCCAACCATTCTTGTCGGAATCATGTCTATCCTTTTATAAAGGCGTTTTTGTAAGACTCCGATGATTGCGTCGGTGGAAAAAGGATTGAAGCTCTTATCTTTTTTTTCATTTTCATGATCTTTATATGCTTTAACCTCTATAAAATTAGTTTTCGGGAGTAATGCCTTATATATGCCACCATCTTTTGATGGTAAATACATATATTCGCAAGGATTGCCATCTTCATCAACTCATTCAAAAACTTTCATTTGATTCACTATAACATCAAAAATTCTATTCTGCGTATCTTCTGGATGAAAACGGAATCATTCTATGTGATTAGCTTTTCGTACTAGTGGTTGAGGTAGGTCCATAGAGATGATACATGATAAATGAAAGGTTTTTTTATTTTATTTATTTCTCTAGTTCGTCTTTTATTTTCGCTAGCAACTGTAACGCTTGCAGGGGAGTGATGTTGTTCAAATCAAATCCTGATAAAATATTTTTTATTTTTTCATAATGCATCGCATCCAGATTGTCCGGCATATCAAAATTAAATCCCTGCTGATCTCATTTGTGAGAAATATTTTCGACATGTTCTCCTTCGTAATGCGTGAGATTTTCTTTCGCTCTTTGGATGATAGGCGAGGCAATGCCTGCTAATTTTGCCACATCCAATCCATAACTTTTGCTTGCTCCGCCAGGGATAATTTTTTTCATAAAGACGACTTCTTTGTCAGTCTCATATACACTCACGGAAAAATTTTTCACTCCCGGGAGCAACTGTTCCAGCTTAATTAATTCATGATAATGGGTCGCAATCAATGTCTTCGCTCAGATTTTCGTTACCACATATTCCAAAATTGCTTTCGTGAGAGCTAGCCCATCATAGGTAGAAGTCCCGCGTCCCAATTCATCGAAAATGATGAAACTCTGCTTGCTCGCATTATTCAAAATGTTTGCCACTTCTATCATCTCGGTCATGAAAGTAGATTGATTTCTCGCAATAATATCTCCGCTACCAATACGAGCAAATATCGCATCCACCAGTCAGATTTTGCAAATTTCTGCGGGGACAAAAAGTCCGCAGTGGGCCATGAGGATAATTAATGCATTTTGCCTCAAATAGGTCGATTTCCCACCCATATTAGGCCCCGTGATGATATGTAATTCATTTGCCTTGATCGCCAAATCATTGGGAATAAACTGTTGATCTTTGGGCAGAAATGCTTCGATGACGGGATGCTTTCCAGCAGTGATTTCTACGCGTTCAGATGTTTCCACAAATTCGGGTGCGACCAGTCATTTTTCTTTCGCCAAAAGTGCATGCGAAGTGAAGACATCCAACCATGAAATGATTTCAGCAAATTCCTGCAACGGCGTCGTCAGTGTCATGATTTTTTGTTCAGCTTGGACGAGCAGATCGCGTTCGCGTTCACGCAAATTATCTTTGGATTTTAAAATATCTTCCTGCAAATCTTCCAGATAAGGAGAGCTATATCTCTGTCCTCATTTCAGTGTATTCCTGCGGATGAGGGTAAATTTTTTATCGCTGATGTCGTAGCTTTCCAGAGCCTTTTCAAAGGGTGCAATATCTTTATTCGTAATTTCCAAGAAATATCCTTGGTTGATCACATATTTGACTTTCACATTGCTCACGCCAGTTTTCTCCACTAATTCTTGCTGGTATTGCATGAGCAAATCATCTGAATGATACGCGATTTTTCTCAGTTCGTCGATGGTCGTATCATACCCATCACGGATGAAATCCATATCTTCACGAAAATCAGCATCATCTTTCACTACCTGTTGGAGATAATTAAAAAGATTCTGAATTACATCCACGGTTTTAATTTGCAATCATAGACGGATCACTTCATCCAGTAATGGCTTGTTTTCACAAAAAATCCTCAATGTCGCTCTGAGTTTGATAAATGCAGACGGACTCAATTTCTTGTACAAAATACTGCTCACGATTTTTGGGATATCCAAGACTGCTTTCAATGTCTGATGAATGTGACTAGTCGTTTCCAACATTTTTTCATCTCTATAGTACTGGATATTTGATAATCTTCGTTGTAATTGATACCTGTCTCTGATGGGACGAGTAATCATATCACGCAAAAGTCTGGATCCACCCGTAGTTTGCGTAGTATCCAAAATATGAATCAGACTATATTTTTCATTTCATTCATAGGTAGATGTCAGTAATTCCAAATTTTTGATCGTCACTTCATCCAACAACACATAATCATTCACATTGTAGTACGCGATTTTCGTGACATTGGTCAGCGTAGATTTTTGTGTATTTCTCAGATAGTGAAACAGAAGCGCTACAGCGTCCAATCTTCAGTCCTGCATAGCTCTTCCATAGCTTGCGATTTGCATCGCTCAGGTGATATTTTGTACAAAATTCGCTGGATTAGGTGGGATATCGTAGATAGAGACGATACAATGCAACTGCTGTTTCAGAAGGTTTACAATGTCATCTTTGTTCGTGATATTCATATCGATAATCAGCTCGACAGGTTTCAAAGTTAAAATGAACTTCTGCATCTCACCCGGGTGGGAAAAGCTCCTGCTGTGATACTCTCCGATTCCAAAATCTCCCCATGCGATATGATAGGCATTCCCATCCTTGCGTGGTTCAAATGAGATAGCGAGCATAGTGGTAAAATCTTTCTTACTCTCCTGGATATAGGTCCCCGGAGTAATGATCGAAACCACTTCTCTTTCTACAATTTTCCCCGGTATAGGATCGGTAGTCTGTTCTGCGATAGCGATTTTGTATCCATGATGGATCAGTTTCGTAATATATTTATCTACACTATGATAGGGGATTCCTGCCATAGGAATGGGATTCTCAGCTCATTTATTTTTACTCGTCAGGACGATATCTAACAATTTGCTACACACCTTCGCATCTTCAAAAAATGTCTCGTAAAAATCACCCATGCGGAAAAAAAGAATACAGTCGGGATGTTCTCTTTTGGTATCGACATATTGCTGCATCGCAGGAGTGAAGCCCATGCTGGGTGGTAAATGGTAAATATTAAGTGCTAAGTGTTAAGTGCTAAGTGCTAAGTAATGATGTCATTGCTTTTGTCATCCTGAGCGTTTTAGCGAAGGATATAACTAGTTTACTATAATAATTACACCCTTCATCCGCCTAGGCGAGACGGAGGATTTGTTTTCAACATTAATTCATTTTTCTTAGATATCTTATAGAAATTTACCTCAAAAAGTCAATTAGAAATAGAAAATGGGTTTTGTCAACAAAAATGAGAAATTCTGTCGAATTCGCACAGCATTTTCTAAGATATCATATATAATTCTGCCTTCGGCGACATACTTTTTGTCATTGCCACAAAAAGTATGCAAAAAAGTCTAGGCAAAATCATCCGCCATTTGATTTTGCCCCACTAGTTATCAGAGCGGTCTTTCCAGCACTTTGTGTGTGGTTTGCTATAAGAAATATAATTATTCCAAGTCATTTCTATGAATTGTAGTTCTTATAATGTATAAAAAAAGAGCTAACCAATATGGCGCTCTTAATGTAATATAGAAATAATAATTTTTTTGTTATGATTTTTCTGGAATAGTTATCAGCTCATCAAGATTCTGCAGATATTCCTTAAAATCCTTCAAGCTAGGTAACCATGCAGTGCTAAGGCTACCTGTTGAGATATGCCTGTTCATCAATGATGTTCGAGGAACAATTTCGTTTAATTTTACTAACCTTGTCCATTGGATTAGGCTCATCTTAGACTCTGCCCCATCTCTAACAGAAAAGAGCTTACTTACAGTTTTCTTTTTTTCGATACTTTGGATGTTTTCTATATCGTCGTTAACGGCACAGAGTAATGTCTTAATCCATTCTTTTACTAATAACACACTTGTACCATTTATTACTAAATTTTGTTTTTCCATTTTATTTAAAGTTTAGGTTTTTGTTATACCTCCTTATACCCATTTCCTACGAAAAGTCAAGCCTATTTATCCAAGTTGGAAGTTGCAGATTTGCAAAAAAGGGCGTTGGGGGTATAATTATTATGTTTCATCGAGGTTCTTCAAACTTTGTGGAACAACACTTTATCTCCATCTTCGTTCTATGTGAAATGAAATTACCAAGAGTATTTTGGAAAAAGAAGATGTCCAAGCAATTACGCCTGATCTCGGGCAATTAAAAATCCTTCCGAGAGCTACAAGTGAGCAGATCCAGGCAATCATTTTTGCTAAAGAAAAAAATGTTCTCAAGATTTTGACGACAAATAATTTTCCTGATCAATTACAAAAATTACTGACTTCATTGACGGACAAATGATACAAGTACGAATTAATCTACACGACACCGGATGGATTTACTCAAGCACTGACATGGTACGATACCTTGGCAAGCATGGATTTTCAAGCAAGCGAAGCAGTAAAAACGCAAAAGCAGGCTGAAGGCAGATGAGCTATCGCGATGATTCAGAAACTTTTTGAAAAGAAAGATACCATGGAACCAGGTGAATTTATTATGGAAATTGTCAGACTGGCATTTCAAGCCTGAGCGTCAGATTTGCACTTCCAGGCTGAAGCAGATGATGTATTGGTGAGGATTAGAATCGATGGAGTTTTGCAAGAGATCCAAAAATTTACGCATCCAGATTTCACCAAATATCTGCAGAAAATTATGTTTATCAGCGGAACAAAATTAAATATCGATTACCTCCCTCAGGATGGAAGATTTTCTTTCGAGGCGACAGATGTAAACGGGAATAATAGAAAAGTAGATGCCAGGGTAAATTTTATGCCAGGAGTAGGCTCTGACAGCACGGTCATCAGGTTCTTAGACCCGACGCAGGGGATTGCTACATTTGAAGCCATCTGATTCACAGAAAAAACCTACGCGATTCTCAAGAGAAATTTAGAAAAAAACACTTGAATCACTATTTTTACCTGACCTACAGGATCTGGAAAGACGACCACATTATATTCTATTTTAAATTATCTCAACAACGGAAAAAGAAAAATCATCACGCTCGAAGATCCTATCGAGTACGAAATTCCAGGTATCCAGCAATCACAGATCAATTACAGCAAATGATATACCTACGAAATCGGTTTGAAATCGATCCTCAGACATGATCCCAATGTCATTCTCATCTGAGAAACCAGATCACAGGAGACCGCAGAGATTGCTATCAATGCCGCGCTTACAGGGCATTTAGTATTTACCACGCTTCATACCAATTCCGCGATAGAATCTATCCCGAGATTAACCAGTATGGATGTGAAACCGTACATGTTGGCACCCGCGTTGAATCTCATCGTCGCACAAAGATTAGTCAGAAAAATTTGTAGTAAATGTGGCACGACCAAAGAAGCTGATTTCTGAGAAAAAGCAGAGATCCAAGAAGCAATCAAAAAAATGCTGGATGTAGATCCCCATTTAGATTTGAAATTTACGGGAACCATTCCTCACGCGGTAGGTTGCGACCAATGTAATGGCAGCGGTTACCAAGGCAGACTTGCGCTGATAGAAGTATTTGAAATTACTGATGATATCAGGACGATGATTGTCCAATGAAAACTTTGAGTTGACCTCTACGCGAAAGCGAGAGAAGCGGGATTTTTGACATTGCAAGAAGATGGCATTTTGAAATTATTAGAGGGAAAAACGACATTGGATGAGCTGAGAAGAGTGCTGTAATGAATGTAAAATGTAAAATGTAGAGACGACGACATTGTCCTGTAAAGGGTTCATCGCGTCTGGTGAATATATAATAAATGTCCCCATGACGGGGTATTTTAATTTTTTGTTAACAAACCCACCCGACCTCCCTTCATAAGGGAGGCCACAATGAAATTTAAAATAAATTAAAAATTCTAAATTAACTCTTATCAATACTTTCGATAAAGTCCCCCTTATGAAGGGGGATACAGGGGGTTTGTTATCCTCAAAACAGAACAGTAATCTAATGATACAGAGGGTTTGCTAAATTAAATAAAAAAAATAAACCATCTTCATTTTTTCAAAAAGAAAAAAGACCCTATGCAGAGTCCTTTTTCTAAGTCCTATATTATATATGCTATAATACTAAGATCTTTTTTGATTATGCATCCATATCTGCTTCTGGAGCTTTTCCTGCACCAATCATTTTTACGTTTGTAGCTTCAGGTCCTTTTCTACCTTCACCCAATTCGTATTCAACAAGATCACCTTCATTTAGAGATCATCCAGCGATTTGAGATTCATGTACGAATACATCCTTGCTTCCGTCATCTGGTGTGATGAAACCGAAGTGTTTAGTTCTGTTGAAGAACTTTACTGTACCAGTTGTCATTAATTAATAGGTATAAATAATAAAATTGGAGTTATCCTCCACCAGAGAATATACTGAAAAGTTTTGAAAAAGCAAGGGATTCTTTAATATACGAATTGTTTGACTTTTACACATAAATGAGTATAATACATAAAATAAGATTTATCTTCTTTATTCTCCCTATGGCTATAAACACTCCAAATGATGGTGTAAATAAGTTAAAGTTTAGCACAGGGAATAATGCAAAAGACGCATTGTTCAATATTTTGAGCAAAATCGATAAATTCGCTATGTCAGCCGTGAATAGATCAACCATCATGAAAAAAGCAATCAGTATCTTTCAAAATATCAGAAATGTGGTAGTAGATATCAGTATGAAAGCAAAATTTCCTACATTTTCTATTCGTAGTATTTCCAATGCCAACCGTATGACTCCCGATATAGTCTGTACATTAAATACAGAAAGCTCATTCAATATCCGTTGTAATCCAAAAGATCATCATGAAAAAAATTATTACCTTTGATTGAATCTACAACATAATGATTTCGATGAAGAAATTAAAAAGGGTACATTCCAAACCTTTCTTCTGGAACAGAAAGTCCCTCCTACAAGCAAGTTTAAGTTGGAAAGATACGAACAGAACCAAGAAGAAAAAGGGTATAAGAAAGACTGGAAAACATGAGATCCAGGACACAAAGTGATACCTTATGCGAAGAAATAGTTTCTAAACACCACAGGATTCAAAGGATATGAGAGCGATTTCATATCTTTTTTTGTACCTCAAAATGTCCCTAAAAATTTGCAAGAAAATGAAAAATCAGTATACTTAGAATGATTAATTATATGTCACTCTGACCCCGTAGCTTCGTACGGGGGAAGAGTATAAC
>CAYUVZ010000013.1:0-14769 GCA_964448265.1 uncultured Candidatus Peribacteria bacterium
TGGTGTAATAACGCTTGTATCGTTGTGTTTCAAAGATTCAAAATAATAATAATTCGCTCACGCGTCGATGATTCAAATCAATAGTACCAATCCAACTACTATCGTAGATGGTACGAAATGATAAAATAGTGGCGATAAGAACATTAGAACAATAGCCATTATTAAGAAATTTATCGAAAATATATCTCTTGTGTTTAATCCTTTTAATAAAACTTTGGCCAAAATATTAGCTATGGCTCACATAAACGCCGCTACTATACAGAGTACAAAATAGATGTTCATACCTCTCTTTTACGATATAAATGCACTGGTGAGGAGTTTCATAATTGCGTAGGAAAATGAGACGACAAGCACTCAGATGATGGCGTTGGTAATCGCCTTCTTCCCTGACTCTGCTTTGCCACCAAAGATTTGTGTAGCGTACAAATACCCTGCGTAGATAATCATGACGACACCGATAACTAATCCTATCTGTGATAAAAATCTGACTAAATAGACGACATAATCCAAGAGAGTATCTCGTGACATAATTCCTGACGCCATTTGATCTCCTACATTTCCGTCCATTCCAGTCGCTTGCTGATTGTAGGTATCTCGGACGCTACCACCCTTATTCCCTACATCTTCTACAGCTTTTTCTACATTACTTGTGGCTTGAGGGATAATCTCGAAGTCGTTAGCAGTACTGGAAGCTCAGAGTGTGGGAGCCATGAATCAGAGGAATAGGAATATGGAGATGATAAGGGAGAGAGTGCTTTTCATTTGATTAAAAGATTAGAAGATTAAAAGAATGAAGATTAGTTGAGGGTACAAACCCACCCCAAACCCCTCCCTTATCAAGGAGGGGGAGGCTACATAGCTTTATTTACTGCATTTTTTAGACGCAGGAGCCTGCTTTACGATGCTTTGTCGGAGGTCTTTGACTTGGGTGATGAGTTTAGATAATGCGGCGAGTTTTTCTTCGACGAAGTATTTTTTGGTATATGCTGTGGTTGTTTCATTGAGCAACTGATTTGATTTTTTGGTCATGAGGACTTGGACATAATTTTTTTCTCTAGAGACTCTGCTGGAAACAATCTTTCAGCATTTCGTCATCGTTGCGTCGTCGATCACGGTCAGATTACTTCGTTTTAGATCTGTGTATAAACTTTTGATTAATTGGCAGGTTCAATCATATTTATCTTGCAGAGAAACTCTATCGATATCATTGTAATTTTGAAGCAGATCTTGCGATGTCAGTTCGTGCTTGGTGAAATATGTCGCGAATTGCGTATTGATTTCATTTCCTTGCTGACCGGCTGGCTGTGCGACGATTCTCGCTATAATTTTTCTCCAGTTGAGAGCTGTACTATCTACCTCTAAATTATATGCTAATGTCGTGGCTCCATCCAATCTTCTCATGCTGACATCTAGGAGCTGATCAAAGAGAAATTCGCTTTCAGGATATGTGGCAGGGAGGATTTTTTTGTCTTGGATGCAGATTGTGTTGTCTGGGATAATTTGACTACAGCAATACGCTTTGAGATGGATGAGTGCTGTTTTTATCGCTTCAGCGGGCATAAATGCTTTGTATGAAGCAAGGGTATCCGCTATGGCAAAATTATTATTTTCTGAGCCGTCGACAAGGCTACAGTCGTGAGCAAATGTCTGGCCGCTGATTGCTATCAAAATGAACATACTTATTCCGAATAATTTTTTCATAATTTTTTATTGTGCTTTAACAGTAAAAGTAATTGTTGCTATATTTTTTTTAGCTTCATCTTGTATGGTATATGTAGTGTTCTGAGATTTTTTGTCAAATTGATATGTTCACTGCAATGAGGTAGCATAGACACCAGGAATATACAGTGATCCTGTCGGGCTGATATAGAAGATGCAGTCGTGAGTGTTATTTTGTATGCACGAACCTCATTGGAATGTTCAGAAGCTTTGATCCTCGAGGGTAATTTGCTGGTAGTTTGGTTTGCCTTGGAGGAGTTTGATATTTGTAATTTTTTCCACAGGCAAAACTATCTGGAATATCGTCTGATTTAATTTGCTATCTTTGATCTCTACTACTGGAATATGTGAAGAAAAATTTACGCTGAGCTTCATTTGTTTTTGGTATGCTGTGTCGATGCTGATCTCTCCTGATTTGGGATTGACTGTGGCGACTTGATTGCCTTGTGCATCAAAAAGTCCTATCGTGTCTCCCATGCTAAAGCTTCCTCCCGTGATGACGGTCTGATTTGGCACTAGTGTATATCCGCCAAAACTATTCGCATTGGTTCCTGTAATATTTGTCCGTGAGCCATTTCTCAATCTCTGGAAAACTATATTTCCTTCGTCCAGGTCATTGGAAATCTTAGCAATAATATCCGCGGTTTCTTCTCAGGTTTTTTTTACATCAGTCACTTCAATTCCGGGCTCTTGGATATTTACATTCACCGTTTCTTTACCGATATTACCGTTTTGATCGATGGCGAGGAAGTCGAATGATTGTTTCGTCGCTCCCGTGAAAAAGAGTCCTCCAATTGTTAAACTTCAGGTTTGATTATTTCAAGTTTTGGTAATGGTTTGTCCGTTGTATTGGAGGATCATTTGTTTCACTACAACATTATCTGTTCGCAATGCTTTGAGTGTGTAGCGGGTATTGATAAATGCGTCGTGAGTATTTCCGGTGCTTACGGTCTCATCGGTTGCATTTCTATATAGAGTGATTTCAGCCGTAGGTGCAGTGATATCTCCAAGATTCTGAACTCCACCAACGGTTTGATTTGACCGAGGAGAAGATTTGGTATAGTAGACGAATTTGCCTTGTGGTGTGGTGCTCAATGATGCAATCTTTGCATAGAGCCATTTTCTTGGCAAGTCTTGAAGCACCACATTAACTGTATCGGTGTCTGGTTGATAGCGTTGGACAGAAAGAATATTTTTCTTCAACTGCGTGGTGATGAGTTTCTTGTTTATATCATCGCTGATGCTGAGAATTCATTTTGTCTCATCGACTCATTGAGGGAGGACGAGAATATATTTTGTCTGATCAGTATTGAAGATATCAAAGAAGCTTGTAGGAATATCTGCACTATCTATCTGATCTGTTAATTGAATAATATATCAGTCTGTAGGCTGTCCAAGGATGGAGGTATTTTTCCATGAAAATTGAAGTGTATCAAATGTTTGCCCGTCAGTTTTGAAATTTTTTACTTCCTGTGCAGGAGAAACTAATTTAATTTTCACACCATTGATATCTACAAATCCGTAGGTATCAGCATTATTTGCCAGTTGTTGTGGTGAAGAGATTCGTCGATGATTATTTAAAATACTATTGCGAGAGGTTTCGTAACTGTAGAAATTCGTCGTATGTGTCGCCAGACTGTTTCATCACTTGGTGAGGTGTGTATCTTTTTGTTGACCGTATTTAATATATATCGTATCGGTATCGTACATGAGCATGTCATCTTTACCGTCGTTGTTGATATCCAGATTTTGATATTTATTTCCGATCTGTTCAATCTGTGTAGCTGAGCTGACGATGTTGATCATTTGTTCTCCTGATTTTGAGAAGATTCCGTTTACATAGGCTGAGAGGTCAGATGGGTACTTGGAAGAAGAACTAGCTGTTGAGTTGGTTGATGAAGATGATGCTTGTGCGAGTAACATTGAAGATGTCTGAGGATTAGTTCAGATGATGTCGGATGATCATTGAGAATTAAATGTGAGGAGGGTTTGATCGATCTGTTTTTTTGTTGTCTCCAAATATGCTTTGGATTTGTCGTAGGTGGATTGTGTCATATTTAATTTTTCCGCTCCATCGGAATTTAATGCACCGAGGTATCATTCAACCAATCACTTATTTAATGTCAGGTAGGTCTTGTTGGGATCTTCCTGATTTTGTAATGTATTTCTCGTGCCTGCATCTACTGTTCGCAACGGCGATTTTAGACTTGTGCTTTCTGTTTTGTCAGCGACGAGGACGATCTGATTTGATTTCAAATCTTTGATGAAATTGTCATAATTTTTAATCTGATTTTCTATGTTCTGATTTTCTTCAAGGTGATTATTTATGATCGTCTGGGCACCTTTTTGTACGTTTTGTAATTGTTGAGTTGCGGGAGTTATTTGAGCGGGATTGGATATGATCGCAAGTATGGTATCTAGTTTTTTGATTGTCTGGGTATCGGAATTAGCATTGTTTTTGAAATATTGTAGTCCTTGCTTCAATTCAATATAGGCGTCGGCGTAGGTCAGCATTCATGTTTCTTCACTATCATTATTATATCATTGAAGGGTATTGATGAAGCTACCGTCTTCTATCTGTTGGATTAATTCAGCACCTGAATTTAATGCGTTGTTTGTCTTTTTCATGCCTTGTTGAATCGGTGCGTCTACATGTTGTTGCATGATCAGATTCGTCGTCTGGGCAATATTGTTCATGACATTGTACACTCCATCAAAATTATATTTCAGCGTGGTGTAGGCGTCCATCTTGTAATCGAATCCTTGCAGAGGAGTTACCTTATTTTTTGTCGTCACATCAAAGTAATCGAAGATAGGCACATTCCATGTCCTTTGAGTAATTTGTTCGATCTTGGCTTTGACACCCAATTCTCCTACCAAGCCGACCCCTCATTTGACGATACAGAAAATTTTGCCGATAAATTTAGCGACTTTGATGACTCACTCTATCTTTGGCATAATTTTGGGAATCTTGGGTGCTGGAGGCAGTACTGGCAAATCCATCTGGATATTTGGGATGAATGATGGAGGCTCAGGTAATGTTGGAGGCGCAGGGATTACAGGGATCGTAGGGAACTGCATATCTTTGAAGAAATTTACATCCAATCCATACATGACATCTCGCGTGATTTCATATGTAGGTGGTTCAGGAAGATTTGGAATTTGTGGTAATGGAATATCTGTCGGTACGAAATTTATTTTTGGCAAAAGGATAGTCATGCCGATATCTACATGAGAAAGGTCGAGATAAATATTTGGAATTTTAAACGGAGGGATAGGAAGGACAGGCAATTTAGGACATAGGAAGGAAAGGCTACATGAGTAGGATCCATAATTGTCATTGCTACATTTGCTACATTTTTTTGATCGATCTACTGAGAAATCTATCATAGCCTGTCGAGTCTTGATGCTTCCCGCGATGAGCACGAGTGAATCTACATATTGTGAATATCTCGTCGCGTTGGTATCCAAATTTGTCATCATAGTGCCTACGAAAGAATCCAACGATGATGAAACCTCTGTCAGGTATCTGTCCGTGATATGTGTTCGTGCGTACAATTGGTCAGGGAATTGTTTGTATTGTTCCAGTACTTGCATATTTTGTTTTACTGATCTGATTAGTCCTGCTGAATTTTCTTTGACGGTAATCAAGCTGTCCATACTTGTGGAGACTTTGCTACATTTTTGCAATTTTTCATGTTGTGTGGTTACCTGATCCAAGAGCGTCTGTTGAGCAAATTTATTTCCTTGGATTTTCTTTTGGCCTTCCAAATATAATTTTTCTTGTGTGATTACTGGGATGAGCAGAAGTCTTTGTTTCGTCGCTTTGAGATTAGCTCAGAAGTCTTTAAAATTATTTGACACCGATGTCAGAGGATTCTTTCAGACGATGGCTGAGGATTGTGTGGGTGGAGTGTCGATGATTTTTTGCATATCCTGTTTTCATTTCTGGATGCTAGATATGAGAAGTTGTTTTCCTTCTATGTTTTTTTGATTTTGTAAATCGATCTCTGCTTGTGTAAGTATATTTACTATTTCTTGTGCTTCATTTACCTCGATGCTGCTACATAGGCCCAACATATTGCTCAACATCGCTGTCCAGTCTTCTACAATTTTAGCATTTTTTACTACCCGACCAGAAAGATAGGTTTGATATTTTTTGATATCATCGCTGGTGAGGGAAGGTACTTTGACATTGATATCTTGAGAATCTATATTTACCAAAGGCACATCTTGGAACATCGTCATCACCGCTTCAAAAGGATTTTGTCCTACCATCTGTGAGACATTTGATATCTGCTGTTTGGAAAGTTTTTGTTGTCGAGTGCTACCACTGGTAATGTATCCTGCCTGTCTATCTTCCTGATCTATTTTTTTCGCCGTGGCGGTAAGATTACTTGGCGTGATCGAATCTACTCACTGGAATATCGTTGTCAAATCTGGCAAATCAACCTCGATCGTCATCTTCGTCAGATTATTCATTATATATGTCACCTGACTTCCCAGCCAATCTTGGATGATAGATTTCACTACTCCTTTGGTCTTGGCGGCACGAACTTTGAGTGTTACTTTGGGTCCGGGATTTAATTTGAAATCATTTTTTGACATAGCAGAGTTTGGATTGGCAAGTTCTTGCACTGCAGAAACTGATGTCGGTTGGGCATCTATTTGCATCAATCCTCAGAAATTTCCCTGAGGGATGGCGGGAGTATAATTAGTCGTATCTGGTGACAATGATGAAATCTGGAACGGTGTCTTGAGTACTTTTACCGTGGTGAGGACATTATTACCATTACTCGTACTCGAAGAATTATTTGATGAAGAAGAAGTATCATCATTATTAATTACCATTGCATTATTTATACTAGTCTGAGGATCATTACATGTTCATTGACTATTTGCGGTCACTTGTCCTTGGGTGTAAGAATCGGGGACAATTTTATTTGCAGTTGAACTAGATGCAGAGCTAGACGCATTACTACATGTGGTAATCGGTGGGATAGCAAATACGATACAGTTTCCTCCCAGATCTCTAAATGGTTTTGGCAAGACTTTTCCTACGGTGTAAGGCCCCAGACATATAGCAATTCCCATTCCCAATGTAAGGGTAGGGGAAATATAAAGTCTAAGCATAGAAGGATTTGTTCCTCCCACATTTCATAAATAGAAGCTATCTGTTGCTGTTCATTTGAAAGGATATCAGAAAAATCCTGGTGCTGGTAAATATGCTCAGGCATAAGGCCGATTTCATGGTATTGTGATTAATGGCATTCCTTTTCCTAAG
This sequence comes from uncultured Candidatus Peribacteria bacterium, assembly GCA_964448265.1. Classification (GTDB taxonomy): domain Bacteria; phylum Patescibacteriota; class Gracilibacteria; order Absconditabacterales; family Absconditicoccaceae; genus CAJBLF01. The sequence goes on from CAYUVZ010000013.1 coordinate 7,004, forward strand.
GTTTTATTTAGTGAATTGAATACCGCGGTCAGTGGATTAGGCGCTTTGGGGACACAGCCAAAGACATGGTAAGTTCCTGGTGCGAGGAAGGCTTGATTAAATGGTACAGGGACTCCCTGGCAGGTTCCGTTTTTACTAGAGATGCTAAATCACTGACACATTCCTTCCAATGAAGTATCAAGTTTTTTAGATACATTAGCGGTCGCTGAATCGATGGCATTGCTGCTGATATTTATATTTCCATTATTATTCGCGGTAGTGGTGATGGCACTTTGGAGGATGGTTTGAGGATTTCGCTTTTCCAAAACTGAGCTGATGCCTGGTGTGCTCGAAGAAATCGATGAGGTACTTCCTAAGGTGTCGAAAGCCGTATTCAATGCAGTTTCAGTAACTTGTTCGCTATTTGTCAGTAAGGTATCCATTTCTTTTTGGACATCATCGTACATGAGGTCAAAGCTTTTTCCATTGGTATTGAAATATATTCGTCTGCCTTTCTGACAAGAATCTGTGACTGAAATAATAATATCTGGTTTTCCATCTTCGTTTTTTCCTGTCATGCTTGTATCTTTGACGTCGATGTTGGTGATTTGATTTCACAGATAATGGACCTTGTAAGAGAAGACTAATTTTTCTTTCGCATCTAATCTGATGTTGTCCATGATAAACTGATAGGGTTCTGGTGCGTCTCGATGCATTTGAACTAGATCGCTATTTGCTGTTTCAAACTGAAATGAGGCTATCATATTTTGATCGTCTTTGGCGATAGACCGTGGTCATTGGAGTTGGTCGATGTATGTCAGTCTGACATTATTTTTTAGTCAGAGTAAAGTTGTTTGTATCGTAACTTCATCGTTTATTTTTAATATTCAACCGTTTTCATCGGTGTATGTTTTGGTGACAGAGACCATATCATTATTTGCACTGATGGGCAGGTAGGAAATATCTGTAGCAGTTGCACTGGAATTTTCGTACGAAGGAATCAGCTCGCTTGGATTATCTGTGTAAGAAAGTTGAGTAGTTCATTGATCAATATATGAACTGAGATTAGCCACGAAATCTTTGGCGATATTCATACCACTATTTGCATTGCTTCCGTTATCATTTCATCAGGCTTCATTGATCGCATCATCAGTTTCTTCTTCGACTCATTCTATAGGAGGGAGTAATCCGTCTCGATGGATCAGACTTTGATCTTGGATATATCGGTCTGGATTTACTTTGACTCCAAAGCTGGTTATCGTTTTGATATTATCTTTTTGTCTTTCATACCGCTGGTCATCGCAAGCTCAGGTAGTGAGTGAAACATAATTTCCGCCACCATGAGTTTGTCCTCCATAAAAAATCTTGATGTCTCATTGGTCATCGTTCGTCACAATATCCAGATTTTTATCATTGTTTATATCTTTGAGATAGAGCTGAGAGATATGAGAGAAATCATCTGGAGCTCAGCTTTGTTCGTCATTGCTGGCATTGGTATTTAGACAGATATTTTTTCCATCTACAGGGAAGATACCCTTGTCATTTATATACACAAATCCCTGGTTAGCAGTCATGATTACGATATCGTCGTAGTTGTCTCCATTTACATCACCAACTTGGATATTTACGATTGGTTGGGCTATGATCATAAGTTCTTGCATATTTCTGTAGGGTGTATTCCCTCCATAATTTTTTAGCAATTTCACAACGCCGTCGGTGTAGACTACGAGCAAATCTTTGAGCCCATCATTATTAAAATCTATCGGCAGTACTTTGAAAATCGTTTTGTCAGGATCGGTGTATATCATTTGTCCATCTGACATATCAAAGTTCGTACCATTTATTTCGGCGTTTTTGTCTATCCTCTGCAACAGGGGATCTCAGAAATTTATCAGAAAAGGAGAGGCGTAATGGAGTGTAGATTCACCGACGGATTTGCCGTTTGCGAAATTCGTAATGTTTTTGAATTTACTTGTGAAACCGATTCATAATAGCGGATCAGCGCTATCTTCGATAGAGGCATATCCTTGTTTGGTGAAACTGCTTTGTTTATTGTATATAGCTTTCCCTTGTTGAGCATTAGTTGAACCATCCGTGAATATCGCGGTTTCTCCGTAGGTCAACGGATCGGTGATATTTATTTTTCCGATTTCACTTGTGTGAAGGTAACATTTCCCGATAGTTTTTCCATTGTATGAGATGAGGTCTTCATTCATATCATTGATTATTGTCGTGTTGTCTTGCAGGATAAGTAAAGGATCTATGATGCCATTTGTTAAGTCCAGAACTATCTTTCCGTTGATTGCTATCCTACTTGCTGAGGCTGTATTTCAGGTGATGACGCTGTCGGTGGGTTCAGGAATGTAATACAGTGTTGAAGTTCATCACCCTGGGAGGTCTGTGGGAATATCTCAGGTAGAATTTATTTTTTGAATGTTCACAGTGTTTGCCAATCCAAAATCTATGGTAGCAAGGTCCGTAATATTTGCAATCAGGTGCTTGTCGGCGAGAGTCAGATTTATATTTTTGGTATTTATATTTTGAATCAGACCATCGGGATTGACGATGATTTCAATCTGTCTGATCTTGGCTGGGTCTACGAGTTGTGTGGTTGTGGCGAGTAATTTATCTGACTTGTCGGTGAGTGAATTCACTTGTTTGTCGTATTCAGAGAAATATCATCGCTGATTTCCCCAGTCGGTACCAAAGAGATTGAGGTACATGACATTAAGTTTTTCTTTGGGGAGGATACTTTCCTGTACCATAAATGATTGATATCCTGGTACTTGATTTTGCAGAGCAATCCCTTTGATATAGGCAAAAGTATATCATTCACCTCAGGATGATTTAGGTGTAATCGTGTAGGTATATTCTCCATCTTTCACGGTAGCTTCTGTCTGGGTGATTACGCCAGCTCCGATGACGCCGAGCTTGATGATGGTATCTTTGGAAACTTTATTATTCCATTGATCTACAAGTTGGACAGTTCATGTCAGGACTCCATCTTGTGTAGGTGCAAGTTGATTGCGAGAAAGTGCGAGTACAACCTTTTGCGCTGCTCATGCGTTTAGGATGACAGGAATCGTGATAGGGTCTTGGCCTGGCAGGCTGATAGTAATGACATCGTTGCCTGCTTTGAATGTCGGATAAAAATATATTTTCGCTGTACCGTCTTTGATGACGAAACTCGAAGTCTTGAAAAATCAGGTTTGTTTTATGACCCCAGTATCTTTTTTGATATCATTGGTTATTGTCGTTCAGACTGTCAAAAGCCCCTTTGCAGTAGTGATATTTGCTACAGTATCCAGTTGTTTTCCATTGGGGTCTTTGACAGTAATCGTCAGCTGAGGGATATTCTCTGGTTTAATTTGGAGGACATCGTTGCTATCTTTATATTGGATATCGGATTCATTTGCAGGGAGATCAAATAGGAGTGTAGAGCCAGAGAGATGAATTGTATTTGTCTGTGCAAAAGTGTTGGTGACGATGCCTTTGACTACGACTATTTTGAGTGTTGAAATAGGAGTGCCATCAGGTTTGTTTACGCTGAGCAGTACTGATTTATTCCCTGTTCCATTTTGTGGAGCAGTATAGATGAAGGTCTGAGGAAATTTAGTGAAAGTAATTTTATTATTGATCGTGGAACCATCACTCAACAGTCCATCACCGGTGTTTACTTGAACCGTATATTGCTCTATCGTTTGTCAGATTTCATTATCATTATCATCATATCCTTGGACTCCAATCGGTATTTGTGCGTTGCTCATGACATATCGAGGCTCTTGAGTTTTTAGAATTTCCACCTTAGTTAAAGGGCCAGGAAGGACTTCGATATTTTGAGATTTCGTAATGCAAAGAGCAGGATTACTTGTCAGGCAAAATTTAATCATGATGGTGGTGTTGCCTGCTGATTTTTTTCTATTGGTATATAAGATGAGATTCCTTTTTTCTGTGGCGGGATTGTAACTATTTTTCCATGGTTCCTCACAGAGATTTGTACTCAAAGTTTCTCCGTCTTGGGCAAGCCCCATACAGTTGTCTCCTGTGGCAGATACCTGCATTTGCACCGTGCCGACATCTTGGCTGAGTGCGATATTCAAGGCATTTCCCGATGAGGAGGATACATTAACTGTCGGGCTTTGTGAGGAAATAAGTGCTAATGTATTGTATGCGATTAATTTACTTTGTTGGGCTGGAGTCGCGCTGTCGATGATTTTCTGATTGTCAGAGGCGTTGGTATTTGATCGCTGGGTTTTGTATTCTGTCCGGCTAGTGTCAAAGTTTTCCAAGCTCGAACCTATATTTTTCAGCGTATCTACAAAGACAGGTCAGCGTGCATTATCATAATTTACTTTGATCGCGAACGGCTGTTTTAGTGTCTGTTTCGCTCGGCAGGTCATGGCTTTGAACCGTGGTGAGTCGAATTTTTTCAGATCAAAAATCATTGAAGTCCCTTGGGTATCAATATCGCTGCAGAGGGTATCTATATTTTTTTGTGTTGGTGTACTTGCGGATGGATCTTCTACAAATTTATTTGCAGGGATGGTCGTCGAAGTATTTTCAGCATCAGTTTGAATAGTTTGAATCTCCTGGATAAATGTAGGCACGTCTTTGGCATTTACAAAATCAGCCCCATCAGAATTGATATAGGCTACTTCGTATCCCGTCCTATTGTATGTCGGAGTGATAAATTGTCCCTGGTCTTGTCCTTTGGCAAGGTAAGTATTTATAGTTTCATTAATTTTCTGATTGATATCAAAAGCGTTTTTGCTTGCTGCAATGTCATCAGTCACGGTCGTGCTAGATTGTTTTTCTGCTCGTGTGCTATTTTGGTAGTAGAGGAGTTTCGCGACGATGGCTAATTTCTGATCATCTGTGGTTGGTGTGCTATCTCCGTAAATTTTTTGTTTGCCAAATTTGTTTGCGAGGTTGTCCAAGTATTTAATCAGGACTTTGATGAAAAAATCAGCATCTAGATACGTGTAGTTACGGTTTGGATTTGCTAGACCATCTGCACCTCCCAAGAAAGAGAAGGCTGAAGTATGGGCAGTGTAATATGCGTCTCTCTTGGCTTGTTCAACTTGCAAGTCTGCATTATATTTCGCGACTTTGCCTGTGAGATAGTTTTTGATGGCGTCTACAATTTCATCCGTGGTTTTTAATTTCAGGGTATCTCAGACTGTCTTATATACTTGCACCTGATACAGATCTGGATATTCGAGTTTGACCGTGCCTCAACCTATCCCTTGGAAAGTCACATTTCTGATACTATCTATAGGTCTGTCGGCAGTAGTGATATTCATGCCACTAATTTGCTCTGGAGTGGGAGAAATATTTTTCTGCGTAGTATCAAGAAGTTTATAGGTATATATTTTCGTATCACGAGTGCTAAATGGACTATGCGTAGGTCAGGTTCGTTTGAGTTGAATCGTGCCATTGTACATCGAATTTGTCCGATTAGAATTATTCGCCTGATAGATAGAAAAATAATTTACTGAAGCAAAACTGACTTTGTCTTTTTGGACAAAGGGAAGCCCATTCACTTCAGAGGCTTGTTCTTCTGCAGCATCACCATTTTTGGCTAGCGCTCTAGGATAGGTTGCGGTGCCGTATTGATCTGAGGTTTTGATGAGTGATCAGTATTTCACTATTCACTGAAAATCCATGGCATCGGATTCATTTGCTTGTATTTTTTGAGAGCCTGCTACATCGTAGATGGACTGGAGTGCGTTCGTGTAATCATAGGCTCTGATCTCATAAATATTTTGCTTCATTTTTTCTTCGTCTAGGTTGATAGGCGAAGCCCCTCATCGCAGTCTGACTGCGAAATCTAGCGGAGATTCTTCAGCTCATTTATTTTGTCGTCAGAAGGGACTATTAAATGAATGAGTCTCTCCATAGGTGGTATTTAATGAAAGTGATCCTAGACAGATATTTGTATAGGGAATAAATTTTCCTGCCATGTAGAGAATTGCTATTCAGATGCCGTTGAGTGAGGCTGTACAATTTCATCCGCAGACGACAGAATTGATCATGGTATCAAATTCCGAAGAGGTATCACATTGGACTTGCTGGCTGAGATATTGTTTACTTGTGTCTCGTTGCTGTATTTCTGTCGTGCTATTTAAGAGGTTAAATGCTCTGTTTGCTTCTACTTGTTGAGAAAATATATGATAGGAAGATCAGATGGATGTCCCAGGATTTGTAAGCGGAACATTGTTCAATTCAGTCAGATTTTGATAGGTTCATCTATAGATAGAGGTCTGAGCAGGATCAGTAATCCCCGCAGCAACCAGTCCGAAATAGAAGTTTCTATAGGTTTTATTTTGATGATAAATCCCTGCAGGTAAAGGATCTTCTTTGGGATAGGTATCTAGAGTATAGGTGATAGGCAGGGGATATTTCATCGCATATTTTTGTGTTTTAATCTCCACATCCAATCAGCTTTCCAAGGCAGTATTAAATTCTATGAGTTGGGGAGTGACATTATTTTCGCTATCGCCCAATATTCGATTATCTTTCTGGACAATCTTTTCGTAGTGACTTTGGACATTTGTCGTCATATCAGGCGATTTATACCATCTTGCGATGCCTCAAATATTATTTGTTACTTGAGAGAGATAGAGTGTACCGATTAGTCCGTCGTATGTTTTTAATAATTCCTGAGTCGCTTTGGCGAGGGTGAGTGTAGGCGCTTTGACGGTGTTGGACATGGTAGTTTCAGCCTGTTTGCTCGATGCATTCAACGTCTTTGCATACGTACTGAGCGTGCTGTCTTCGTCGTTTTCTAGTCCAGCAAGTTCTCCGGTGATTGCGAGAGAGGCGTTGTTGTGCTCAGCTTTCAGTGTATTTAATAATAAGTCAGTATATCTATGGTATCCGATATCTTCGTTGAACAAAAAATTATTTACATAGTATTGTGTGTTTTCTGGAATGAAATATTTTTTTAATCAGATGAGATCGTCGTATCGGATTGCTTTGTCTACGAATGCGCTCGGATCGTTGTCGTATGTTTTTACTTTATTGAAGAATGTGCTGTATTGTGATGTCTGGTCAAATTTGATGATACTGTGCCGTATCTCCGCTTGGCCATTGGGATTGTCATTGTATGTGAAAAACTTTTTATTCGCATCATAGATGAATTCCTGATTTTCAAAATCTACATAGGGAAAAATACTCGGATAGATAAATCCATTGTTCTCTACCACAGGCAGGGGAATATCTCAGATCATAATTACTCATAACAATTTCGAGCTTTGGTCTTTGATGCCCTCGAAATACATATTTTCCAACATATTTGATATCTCTGGAGCCTTCATGGTCGTGATATCGATAGGTAGGACAATGGCTTTGGAGTTGTCTATCTTTTCTTGAAGATATCTGGTCGTATATCGCACGAGATCTGCTTTGATAGATTGATAGATATTTTTGTCCACGATAACTGCTACAATGTTGGTTGTAGGCGTTGTTTCAGCGGCATAGACTTTTTTCCAATCGACAAAAAAAGTATTTTGCAAAAGGTAGGAAATTCCGTAGGCGCAAATCAAGATTCGTATGGTTACTTTTTTGTAGTAATTCATAAGGTCGGAAGCGTATTTTAAAGCCTTGGTTATCAAGTCATTGGAGTGAATAGTTATTTATATAAAAATGATTGTAAAAATAAACAAAAAGTGGGCTTTTTGCCTATTCCCTTCTTGGAAACTTGTTATGGGGTAATGGCTCGCTATGTTTCCAGTTTGAGGATAACAAATCCCCCTTGTTGAGTTTTCTGGTTTGAGGGCACAAAC
>CAYUVZ010000014.1:0-11408 GCA_964448265.1 uncultured Candidatus Peribacteria bacterium
CATGATATTAGCTTCTGAAATTTTATTTTGAAATCATTCTTTATATTTCAATGACTCATTAATCTCCGCTTCAAAATTTCCTACTACATCAGACATCATTTCATTACCTTCTACATTAACTATTCCTTGAGGAGGTATATTTTCATAACGGTTTACCACGACTTTCCCTATCATATCAATCACTTTATCCAACTCATCATTGGATAGCTCTTTGATCTCTTTATCCAATTCCTTGATAGCTTCTTCTTCACCTGCTTCCCATTTGTAATCAATATTGATTTTCTTGAGAAGCTCGGTTGGCTGTTCGATGGGCATGGCATGTAGAATGAGCTTTTAAAAAATATTTAATTCACCGTGAAATTCATCTGTCCTATTCTTACATCGCCTAAATTAATAATCAGTACGCTAGATCATTTCTCCACAGCTTTGACATGAAGCGTTATCTTCCCGTCGTTTACGAGATTGATCGTGGAATAATCCAGATTAATATTATTTTCCGAAGCAATAAAGCTGAAATCCAAAGGTAATAATCCTGCGAATTTATCACCGGTCTGTCTGTCATTTAACATAATAACTATCGTCGCGATATCACCGATATTCATCGTGGTTGGACGAGTCAATGACGCCTCTATAAATCGCTGACCAACCACATGCTGACCATATTCATCGAGGTTATCAAATGATAAAGGAACTGATGATGTCAGAAGATTTGTTCAGATGATGTCAGATGATGGCGGAGTTACAACGGGTGTAGTAATGATTTGAGGACTTGTTGTTGCAGCTGGATGAGTTTCAACGACAGGAGTATGTACAACGACAGGAGTGGTGGTGACTGATGTCTGAGGATTTGTTCAGATGATTCCAGATGATGGAGGAGTTATCAAGACACCTGTAACAACTGTCCCTGTTGAAATATTTGACGGATTGATCGTGTCATCTATGGTTGGCATAGTAGTTTTGCTATTGTAGATATAACATTTGATAGTCTCATCTCACGCATTCTGCCAGCGATCAGACATCGTTCAAATAGCTACCCATGCTTCATCTCTGACAATCAGTTTATTCAACATTTTATCATAGTGTATCACTCTGCCTACATGACCGTATGAGCCAAATTTAGGCCCTGCATCATAGACAATCAATGCTCATTGAGAGGGGACTAATCCGATTTTGTATCATGTCGCTTGCGCATTTTCACATCGATCTTTTGCATTTCCTCACCATGTTCTTTGCTGAGTCTTTTTATCTATAAAAGGGAAAAAGTCTGGAGAAATTCTTGCAGCTCCGTAGGTACAATATCCAGGAGTGAAACTATTTTCTACATTATTGTCCATGGATCGAATAGAGATAATATTCCCTGACATAAGGGATTGATTTGGATTTTGCATTGCTCGAGTAAGTTGCTGAGCTATCTCAGTTGCATTATGTCTTTCAAATGAAGCGAGAGAACTTGTAAAGTTTGCTGATATAAATCCTGAGATAGCCATATATCAGACAAAACAAACCACTGCTATCAATTCTCCACAATGCAAAAAAGCGTGATGAATATGATGCACCACATGCAATATACGATGCATATGCTGATGCTGTAAACTCATCTTGTGATGAATGGTCCTCGTCCTCTTGTGTTGTGTGGTTTTTTTCTTTGTGTTCATGCGGAGAGAGTGCAATAAAATTACTCTCTAATTATACCCGAAAATGCATTTTTTGTCAAATATTCACATCCTTTTCCATTTGCAATAAAATGGTAAAATCGTACAACAAAAACAACCAGTTTTTACTGTATTTTCATCCTCAATGTTCAAACATATTCTCTTCATTTTAGATTACTATCTCCCTCACAAAGGAGGCTCTGAAACGGTATTTGAGGCTATCATCACCAGACTCCTTGCCAAAGGATATACCATTACCATTCTCACCAGTCATTTTGACCCCAAACTTCCCAAGCACGAATCCAAAGATGAACTCCATATCCACAGAGTAGGAAAAAGCAGATTCCGCTTTATGCTTTTAGCATTTCGAAAGGGGATTCCCCTATTGAGAAAACAGCCAGATATCGCACTTATTCACACCAGTACCTATGGAGGAGCACTCCCTGCAAGTTTATTGGGTATCCTTTTCAGGAAAAAAGTCATTTTGACTGTCCATGAAATTTTTGGCAGATTGCGAGGAAAATATAAAGGCAGATATATTGGTCGAGTATATCGTGTGTTTGAAAGCATAATTTTCATGTTTCCCTATTCGATGTATCACTGTGTGTCTCGCTATACGATGAATTCCCTGAGACTATATTACGGGATCCCAGATAGAAAAATCAAAATGATCTACAACGGAGTAGATACCACATTCCGAAATCCTGAAGAGGTTGCTCATGAAGAGATCAAAAATTGTAGAAAAACTAACAATCGAGCTAACCGTTTCGTGGTGCTGTATTACGGTCACGCTGGCAAATCCAAGGGCATCGATTATCTCGTCAAGGCGTTGCCAGAGATGGTGAGCATGGATCCGCATATGTTGTTTGTTTTCAATCTCATCGATTCCAAAAGAACTGAACATATCAAAACGAAAATCAAAAATTTAAACCTCCACGCCTGTGTAGAGATTTTAAATGGACTAGATAAATCTGATTTACGTGTGCTTTTGGCGAGTGTCGATATGGTTGTCGCTCCATCGTTGTCCGAAGGCTTCGGCTCCGTGCATACGGAAACCGTGGCTATGCATAAACCCCTATTGACGACTTATATCGCTTCTATCCCTGAAGTGGTCCGAGGAAATGTAAAAATGATTCCCCCTGCATCCACAAGAGAAATCATTCAATCGATATTATATCACCAAGACTGGATATGAAATTCAGAGTATATCCTTCCACCCAAATCATTTTCCCGATCTGATACCGTGAAAGAATTATTAGGCTATTACCGCTAAACTATCTTTTCGGATTATTGCTATTAATATTAGCTTTCATACTTGCTAAATCTTCGAAATATTTCATTGTCTTAAAGGTATATGCAGAATACTGTCCATCCAATGTTTTGAAGAAATAATATTTTTTTCCATTGGGTGCAGCATAAGAAGCTGATTGTCGAGTACCATCAATTTGTACACTTCTTCGCCATGCAACTCCACCAGTAGATTTCGCGGGATTTGCATTATCGATATGCGTTTTCAATTCTGCAAGTGTGGAGAAATATTTTGGTGTTACGAAAGTGACTGAAGTAAATTTTTCATTAGATGAATTGTAACTGATCGTATATTCCTTTCCATTTGGCGCAGTATAGATTCCATCGACAATCCATGTGACATTAAAATATCATCCATCTCATTCGTGATCATTGAGATATTCCTCAGTCAAATCATAAAGGAATTGAAGCGCTTGGATTGCACTTGAGCCGTTTGCATCGTCATCCATTTGGCTATCTATCATAGTGAGCAAAGTATTCAAAAATGTAATTTCCTGACTATCATCATCATAGATATTTTTCAATGCATTGAATATGCCGAGAATTTGTAATTTAGTAGTGTTTGGAAGTGTGGATTCTGCAAATGCGCTACTACTACTATCATCTTCTGCTGTTGTCGTCACACGATAGGTTACTGATAGCGTGCCTATAGTTAAAGTGCTCGTAACTGCATCATCAAGGTCACTACTTGAAATCAATTCAACCTGTACAGTATCTCCATTTTTTACCATTCATGTCGTTCCAGTCATTACTCCATTGATTGTAATCACTCATTTATTTACAGAAGCTAATGACGATGCACCAGCTGTCATACCCGTAAGGGTGACTACATTGGATTGATATACCTGATCCAGTGCAGCATTAGTTTTGCTTGTAAAGGTAAAGGTATCTGGAGTAATATCAGCTGTTCAACTATATACGAAAGATTGTATTGCTGATGTTCCTGTATATCACAATCTATCTACGGCTTGTACATATCGGTAAAATGTTCCAGACAATCATAATTCACAATTACTTACACTGACTGATAACGAAGTAGTGAAACCACTTTTCACACTAGAGGTAAATGTCGATCCTGTAGATACGAAATAACGGTATCATGACAATCCTACTCAAGCATCGCTAGCAGCAGCCCATGATAAACTAAATGCATCTGTAGCAGTCCCTCCACTTGTTGGGAGACTCAATACAGGAGCAGTAGGAGCTGTAGTATCTAGATAAACAGTTTTTATCGCTCATGTAGAAGTTAAACCATCCGTGAAATAGAAGTACAATGTTTTCGCACCATCTCCCGTACTCAAAGTCAGATTATAAGTATATGTTGTTCATCCTACTAATGTTCCTGTGTAAGGATTTGCAACTCCAGTAAAATCTCAGGTGAATGTTTCACTGACAGCCATATTTGGTCGTATATCAAATGAGGCATAATCTTTGACATAAGGAGTAGATGAATTGTATTGTATATTGGTTCCCGTGAGGGTAACCGTTACCGTGATAGGAACTGTCAGACTAAATAATTGTGCTGTGCTTGCTCCAGTATTTCCTGCAAGATCAGTAACGATGACGTATCGTGAATATCAAGTCCCATTAGGCAAAATCACAGTTTTTGTTGTTCATGTAGCAGTATATGCAGTTCAGCTCAACATTAAAACATATCCAGAGATTCCTTTATTGTCATATCCTGTCCATGTAAAGGTGACAGAAGTAGATCCAGAAAGTATTGCTCCACTTGCTGGCAATATTCAGGTAGCGATAGGATTCACCGTGTCGATAGTAAATCTCATGCCTGTACTATGTCCGAGAGTATCTGATACTTGAAAGAAATATACATCATCACCAGTAATGACGGTTCCACTTGTATAAGCACCACCAGTGAAAATTCCACCACTCAAAGTCGCTCATGAAAGATGTGGGTCATTAAATGTAATGGTGATTCCAGTATTATAAGATCAGCCACTGATTACAGAAACTCCAGTTAAACCTAAAGTGATTCCAGTAAATGTAGGTGCTGTTGTATCTATACTAAATGATTGTGTTGTGCTTGCTCCAGTATTCCCTGCAAGATCACTAGCAATGACATATCGTGTATAGGTTCCATCTACTAAACTACTTCATGTATATATTGTTCAAGTAGAGGAGTATCCAGTCAGTCCGATCATTATTGTATATCCAGAAATACTATTCAAATCATATCCTGTCCGCGTAAAGACAACACTAGATCCAGTAATTATAGCTCCACTCGCTGGTAATGTTCATGTCACACTAGGACTGGTAGTATCGATAGTAAATGTCATACCTGTGCTATTTCCTGCAAGATCAGTCACAAGGAAAGCATAGACACCATCACCAGTAATCGCGCTTCCACTTGTATAAGCACCACCAGTGAAAATTCCACCACTCAAAGTCGCTCATGAAAGATTCGTATCATTAAATGTAATCGTGATTCCAGTATTGTACAATCATCCACTTGTTACGGATCCACTATTCAATGTCACTCCAGTAAATGTAGGCTTGATAGTATCGATAATAAATGTTTGTGTTGCACTTGTTCAAGTATTTCCAGCTACATCAACACACGCTATATACCATCGCCAAGTTCAGTCCGAACTTGTTAAGTATCCTGCACTGATTCAAGTTCATGGAACAACTCATGTAAATGATTGAGAACTTCCTGTTCGATAAAATGTACAAGTGAGTGTGCTTCCACTATCAATGAGGTCATAGGTATGATTACTAATTCATGTGTTCAAATATTGTCAGCTCGTTGGAGTAACTAGAGTGATGCTAGGATTCGTAGCATCAATGATGAAAGTCATACCTGTACTATTTCCTAGGGTATCGATGACAAAGAAAGTGTAAATACCATCACCAGTAATGAGGCTTCCACTTGTATAAGCACCACCAGTATATATTCATCCACTCAAAGTCGCTCATGAAAGATTGGAATCATCAAAAGTAATGGTGATTCCAGTATTGTAAGATCATCCACTGATTACAACTCCACTATTCAAAGTAACTCCAGTAAATGTAGGGGCAGTAATATCAAGCGTCAAAGCAAACAAACTTAAATGATTTGTAGTGAAAGTACAATAATTACTAGCATTTAATGTACATGTACTGTCAGGGCTATTACCAGTCCAAAGAGAGCCATCATTATAATCAGATCTAAAAATATTTATTACCTGTCCACTCGTTCCACTCGTTGCTTGGATAGAAAGTGTAAATACTCCTGTGAAAGGAATAAGATCAGCAGTGGTGCTTCCTACTTCTATAGTTTGTATGGTATGATAAACCAATCCTGTTTCTCCATCGTTCGCTTGTTTAGTTCATGAGGTAATTGATGTGGGAGCGAGGAATGAACCATCTCGGCTTGCTCCAGAAAATCCTATATACTGATTACCAGAAACTTGGAGTGATCAAGTCACGGTTGTCCCTGTGTATGTTCATGAACTATTTGTTCCGTTGAAAAGATTATTTGTTAAATCAATACTTATAGTACCCGCTTGCATAAGTGTAATAATACTTGCAGGGAGTGATCCTTGCAACTGATTTCCGCTTAAATCCAGAGATAGTAAATTAGATAGATTCCAAAGATCTCAAGGGAGTGTTCAGCTGATAGCATTATTACTGAGATTGATACCAGTCAGATAAGTAAATCCGCTAAATGTTGATGCATTCAAAGCTCACGAAAGATTATTACCGTTCAATTTTATTTTAGTGATATGTGTACCACTGAGAGTAATACCATTTCGATTTGCTACAGTGATCGACCACATCCAATTGCCCATATTTGTCCAACCAGATCCATGAGTATTATTGTAAAATGTAATCAAGGAACTACATTCTTGTGCTGAGACATCACTGACGTAAGCACATGAAAATACGTATGCAGGACATGTGGGGTATATAGCTTGCCATCATGTAGATGAGGCACTCATAGTATTTAAATAGTTCATCAAGGCTGAAGTAAGTCCTCCTGTATAGAGACAGTTATTGTCGATACTAAGATTCCCTGTGGCGAGAGAATTTAATCAATTAAAACTACCATTATCGAGATGGGTAATTTGATTAAAATCTAAATTCAAACTTGTTAAGCCAGAAAGTCCAAGAAATGCTCCACTAGTGATGTTTATAATTTGATTACGAAATAGAAGAAGAGTTGTTACATGAGAAAGTCAGTTAAAGGTTCAGCTTCAAATGGTAACTATTCCATTGGTTGCAAGATTGAGACTTACGACACCAGAAAGTCAGTTGAACGTCCCACTTTCAATGCTTGTAATAGCATTAGTAGAAAGATTGAGATTCATCAAACTAGAGAGTCAGTTAAATGATCCACTCTGAATACTCGTTATTGCATTGATAGAAAGATTGAGAGAGGATATACTACCAGAGAGTCAATTAAATGCTCCACTCTCGATACCTCTGATCGTACCAGAAGAAATATCTATTGATTGTACATAAGAAAGTCAGCTAAATGTCCCTGCTAATAAAGTTCACGAGAGCCCATTATTACTCAGACTGATTTGAAGTACATGTCATGTCATTGTTCCAACACCAGCCCGATTCATATTCCCAGTATTTCACCAGTTGCTGTGATCGTTCCAGTTATCACCGTCAGTAGCATTATACAGATTAAGCAAAGCCTCACATTCGGACACATCTACGCTAGTGACACCAGAACAACTTGCTGTGACATTAGCAAAAGCGGCATGCGTCTGATTTTGCAACGCAGTGATTCCTCCTATAAATCATGCAAGGAGTATAATAGTTTTCACGATGGCAAATGAACCAAAAATTCAGAAAGCATATTTGTGTTTATGCTTGTGAAGATGGTTGATGACATGTGAAACATGTTTTTTGATCGGATGTGTCATGGGTAATGATAAAACGTTAAAGCGTTTGCCTGCGAAAATAGTAAAACTTAATTACTACAATTGTACCCCCCAAAGGCATTATCTGCAAGTTTTGAGAACTCAAAAAGCATAATTTGCTTGCTATATACAGAAATTATGATGTAATATATGAAAGCCTCGTGCTTCTCGCGATAATCCCGCAACAAAAACTTGATTTCCTCGTCACGATACATATAAAAAATTCATACTTAATTGTCATCCTGAGTCCGACTTCTCGGACGAAGGATATAACTCAATTACTTATAACAGTTATACCCTTCACTTCGTTCAGGGTGACATATCATTTAGCACTTAACACTTTCTCCTATGGTAGATCCTATTCAAACGCCGGTTCCAAACACCACAATCCCAACACCCTCCGTTCGTCCAGCAAGCACTCCCAATATCAAAAAATCAGCTTCCAAAATTTCCGTCAAAATGTTTATGATAGGCTGTGGAGCGTTATTCCTTATTGTCATAGGCGGATTAGCCTTGGTGCTGTACAATTTAATCCAAAATCCGAGCGGACTTTCACAATTATCCAGCGTTGGTTTGAGTCCGACCACGACCAAAAGTCTCCTTCAGACTTTTTCAGTCATTTTCTTTGGTCTCATTGTGTTCCTTGGGATTGCGGTATTGATTACCAATCTTTACAGGATCATCACTGTCAAAAATAAATCCAAAATTCGATATGGCTTTGGTATCATTCTTGGACTTTTTCTTTTTGTTCTCGCTATCGGATTGGGTGCAAAAATAAATACACTGATTACAAATTTATCATTAGAAAATATCCTCGACAGCAATCAACTCGTCATGCCATATCTGCAAACCAAGAGCTGACCAGTCTATACTCGTTTGGATCCCACATTGAAACTCATCGCTCCATCAATCATGACCTACAAATTAAACACTCAGTATTTCAACTCCAATATTCTTCCTTCATTGTGACAAGTAAATTTCTCTAGCATCGACCTAGATTGCTGAAACGGAACTAAATTACTTCTCGATATGACGACCTATACATTCAAGGGTTCATGTATTTACTTCAACAAATGATCATATACTCTTACATTCGATATGGAGTACATCAATATCGCTACCTCCGAAAAAGTTCTCAAATCATTTACAGCGGGTACTATGGATTTTCTTTCGGAGATTACCATCAGTCCCAACAAATGAAAAATGACATTCAATGATGCCAAGACAGAAATGATCGTAGGCAAAAATCCTATCAAAGTTACTTTCGATGCGGGAGCTGTGTTCAAAGATTTGTGACTAACAAGTTACAAAATAATCTGGGATTTCAACGGCGATGGTCAGATGGACAAACAAGATGTGTCTTCGACGACGTTCGTATACAATGACGCACAACTCTACAATATTTACATCAGATTCCCAAATTTAAATAATTATATTTACACTTTTCCTGTGAGAGTAGAGCAGTCAGATGTCCCCGTATGTAAGATAGCTATTACCCCAAATACAGACAAGACCTATGCTGTAAATACTACTTTCGCCGACACCAAAGTAAACATTACAAGCTATCAGTTTGATATCCTAGACAGGCAAAATAACGATAAAATCCTTGACAGCATCAAGAGCAAATCCGCTACCTTCAATTATCAATTTCCTGGTATCGGTCTGTATGCTATCCAAGCAAATTTCATTACGGACGGAGATAAACAAGGTCAATGTGAAAGTGATGATCTCCAAATCGGTTCATCAGATTTCAAAATCAATTATTCTATCAATTTCAAATCTCCTCAGTCTCCAAGTTTCCAATTATCTACAGAAAAATCTGAGGTCAGTCTAAGTGGAACTACCTTGACGCTGATTGAGATTCCTACCATGCTCCAAGTCAAAATAAATCAGATTATTCCCAACGATCCTGCCGCTACGACCAAGGTATTATTCGATGGTGTTCAAGTGATTTCCACCGATCCTACATTGGCAGAGATTACGGTCGACACTGCGACAGATCATGTTATTTCCATCGTCGTAGAAAATAAAGCTACCTGAGCAAAGACACAACAAGATATCACAGTCGTCGTCAATAGGGCAGATATCATCGGCAAGATTATCGTCAAACCAGATACCGTAGGGACAGATCCCTTCACTGTCAAATTCGACGCTTCGACAACTACGCTCAATGATTCTACAGATGAGATCGTTTATTTCTCACGAAATTTCTGAGATGGTACGATCAAGAAAAATCTTTCAGAATCAGTAATCTCTCACACCTATACCTACGATACCGTCAAAGATAATGGTGAATATCATGTCACTCTGACGATTCAAACCAAAAAATGACGCACGCTTACCATCTCTCCCGCAAATAATATTATTGTCAAAAGAGAAAATCAGACTTTGAAAATCAATATCGATTCCAACCCGGCGCAGATTGCTAATGTCGGTGATAGAGTGAGTTTCTCGTTAGAGATTAATGGACTCCCGACAGAAATTAATCGAGATTTCTGAAATTGAAAAACCCTCGTGTGCAAACAGAGGGAATGTATTCAAGCTACTCAGATTTATGATACTCCTGGGACATACACGGTCAAAGCTGAAGTTACCTACCCTGATAAACCAAGCATCGACTGAACTATTGCTTTGAAGATCAAATAAGAAAAATGTATCTTTATGAAGCACTGTATTCTGTTTCTATTTTTTCTATAACAGGAACTCTGACAACAAATTTAATCCAGGAAGTATCAAAATCTATTCTTTGAAAATATACTTGGAAAGCATCGGCTCTTTTAAGTGTCATCATTGGATCCAAGGCGTGTCGTTTACATAAGATAGTTCTGCCCATTTTGACAATACCCAACCCCGCACCTCAAGCATTCTCATCAATAGTTGAATTATCTAATTTTTTTTGAAAGAATTCTTTCAATTCTGGATAGGTCATATTTTCTATTTCTTCGATGGTGTTCATGATTTTTTTTCCTGTTTCCATACGTTGTTGATGTTGAGCATCCCCTTGCACAAAAGGCTCTGAAAAAGCATTTGATGCGGACATAACAAGTGCGTCATGATCTCTTTGGATAAGTAGTTTTGCAGGTACATCCTTAGGGAAACTGCCATGTCTTGAAATGTTTTCACTAAATTCTAACCACACAGTCTCTATCGTTTTCAAATTTTTTTTAGGTATATGTAACTCCTGAAATTTGGGATTAGATCAGATTCATTCATCAAAAATATTTTTGAGATCCTCTTTTTCTTTGGCATCTTTTTTAAAAAGAACTGGTAAATTTAAATCATCCAAAAGATCAATTGTATATGATTTTACAATCTTAGGTGCACCACTTTCGTTAGTCTCTGGGATATGATTTATTTTCCCTGTTTTGCCATCTCAACTCATAGGAGTGGGATAAGAAATAAAGTGTAGTACATCCATTATATTCGAAATTTTTTATTTGTCAAATTTTTGACGAAAATCGATAATAATCTTTGTAAAGACATTTCACGAAATGTCTCTTTTAAAAACTGAGATGATCCATGAATAATCTTTGTAAAGACATTTCACGAAATGTCTCTTTTAAAAACTGAGATGATC
>CAYUVZ010000014.1:11508-14612 GCA_964448265.1 uncultured Candidatus Peribacteria bacterium
CATGAATAATCTTTGTAAAGACATTTCACGAAATGTCTCTTTTGAAACTGAGATAATTTATGAATTATCTTTACGAAGAGGTGATCCATTTTATGAAATGTTCGGTTGAAAAAGTGGGGCAGTTCTATATACAGGTGCAAAGATTTACCATTATCGCCTTTGCTCCTTTGCCCCTTTATTACCTTCTTACAATACCCATGGATATCGATATCAATCATCTTCAAAAACTCGCCTGTGTCCCACTTTCTCCTGCACAAGAACAAAAGCTTTCCAAACAGTTGCCAGATATTATCAAATTTCTTGGTCAGCTCAAAGATATCAAAACATCCAAACCTTCCAAGGCAGCCAAAGATAAGCTCACCCTGAGGACTATCAAGTGAATCAAAGACCCTCAATCTGCCTCCAAATTACTCCAAAATGTTCATCACGATATTTCAAATAATTCCATCGTTATTAAGTCAGTTTTATCGTAATTCTACTTGAAATACGCCAGCAATTCAGTATATGTATTCCCGAAACAAATTTTTTTTATATTTCAAAAAGATTTGTCACTCTGAACCCGACTTCTCGGGTGAAGAGTATAACTATTATATATAAGTAATTCAGTTATATCCTTCCCCCGAAATTCGTCGGGGTCAGGATGACAATTGTCTACATTCTACATTTTAAATTCTAAATTTAATTATTATGGCCGAGCGAAGAACCTTGGACAAGGTGAGAAACATTGGAATCATGGCTCACATTGATGCAGGAAAAACTACCGCGACAGAAAGAGTCTTATTTTATACCGGTAAAAAACACAAAATCTGAGAAGTACATGATGGTGCTGCTGAGATGGATTGGATGGAGCAAGAAAAAGAGAGGGGGATTACTATCACCTCTGCTGCGACGACTTGTTTTTGGCATGATTGTCAGATCAATATCATCGACACTCCAGGACATGTGGATTTCACTGTAGAAGTAGAAAGATCACTGAGAGTACTTGATGGTGCTGTGACCTTATTAGATAGTTCTCAAGGAGTAGAACCTCAGACAGAAACAGTTCGAAGACAAGCTGACAAATATGGTGTACCTAGGATTATTTTCATCAACAAGATGGACAAATTGGGTGCTGATTTTTACATGTCTGTAGATTCTATCAAATCTAGGATTACTGACAAAGGAGTTGTGATCCAACTTCCTGTAGGACAGGCTGATGAATTCAAAGCAATCATTAGTTTGCTTACGTTGAAAATGTATACCTTCTCATGAGACAAGGGTATCGAAGTCAATGAAGAAGAAATCCCAGCTGATATGCTCGAAAAAGTAGCAAAATATAGAGAAGAAATGATTGACAAAGTTTCTATGTTTGACGATGAATTAGCAGAAAAATTTCTCGCAGGAGAAGACCCATCGATTGATCTTATCAAGAAAGCAATCAGACACGGGACTATTCACAATGAATTATACCCTATCCTTTGCTGATCAGCACTTGGAAACAAGGGTGTACAATTGATGCTCGATGCGGTCATCGATTTCTTGCCATGTCCTCTAGACAAAGGTGCAATGAAAGGACTCGATCCTGATGATGAAACCAAAGTCCTTGAAAGAAAACCAAATGATAGCGAACCAGTATCAGCTATCGCATTCAAAATCGCTACAGATCCATTCGTAGGTACGCTTACTTTCGTGAGAGTATATTCAGGTATTATCAAATCTGGTGATGCATTGCTCAATCCACTT
This sequence comes from uncultured Candidatus Peribacteria bacterium, assembly GCA_964448265.1. Classification (GTDB taxonomy): domain Bacteria; phylum Patescibacteriota; class Gracilibacteria; order Absconditabacterales; family Absconditicoccaceae; genus CAJBLF01. Next base: position 13,231 of record CAYUVZ010000014.1, read on the forward strand.
ACCAGACAAAAAGAAAGAGTCTGAAGGTTACTCCTTATGCATGCCAACAAGAGAGAAGAAATTTCAGAAATCCACGCAGGTCATATCTGTGCCTTCCTTGGATTGAAGGATACCAGGACAGGACATACCTTGTGTGATATCAAAGACCCTATCATTCTAGAAAAAATGACATTCCCTGAGCCAGTGATCGATATCGCTATCGAACCAAAAACTAAATCTGACCAAGAGAGGATGGGTATCGCACTTTCCAAATTAGCATACGAAGATCCTTCATTCAAATATCATTCAGATCCTGAGAGCAATCAAACTATCATCTGAGGTATGGGAGAGTTGCATTTAGAGATTATCGTAGATAGGTTAAAAAGAGAACACAAAGTCGAGGTTATCACTGGGAAACCACAAGTTGCTTATAGAGAAACTATCACTCAAACAGCGAAGGGAGAAGGATTATTCAAGAGACAGACAGGAGGTAGAGGACAGTTTGGACATGTATTATTGAGACTCGAAAAAAATATGGAAAAGGATTATGAATTCAAAGATGAAGTAACAGGTGGAGTGATTCCAAAAGAATTTATTCCTGCTATCGATAAGGGAGCGAAAGAATGTGTAGCCCAAGGTATCTTAGCATGATATCCTATTATCAATGTGAGAGTCATCCCTTACGATGGATCTTACCATGATGTAGATTCCTCAGAAATTGCCTTCAAAGTAGCTACTTACAAGGCTATGAGAGATGCCTTCATGAAAGCATGACCAGTCATCTTGGAGCCTATCATGGATGTAGAAGTCGTCACCCCCGAAGAATATGTAGGAGACGTCATGGGAGACTTGAGTTCAAGACGCGGGATGATCCAATGACAAGATAAGAGAGGAAATGCTGCCGTCATCAAATGTAAAGTACCATTGTCAGAGATGTTTGGATATACCACTGATCTGAGATCAAATACCCAAGGAAGAGCACAATCATCTATGCATTTCGCATCATACGAAAAAGTCCCAGAAAATGTGGCTAAGAAAATCATCGAAGAAAGATCAACCAAAGTCAAAGGACTGGACGCTGACTAATATGGATGATTCCAGAAGATTATTTCAGAGGATTTCAGAAGATTTTAAATTACAGAAAATAATTGTAGGGGCGGATATTATCCGCCTTTTACAAAAAAATCCTCATCACATCCGTGGTGGGGTTTTTTTGTAGAAGCTACGATTACAACAATAATACAAAATCAGCTTGACTTTACTGAATATATATTTATAAAAGAAGCGAGATAAATTTGCAAAATAAAAAATTCTGGTTATACTATAATCACTTAAGTAATTATAATTCTTGGCTAAAAGACCAAAATTGTGTGCTGGGTTGATTTAATTTCTGTTATAACACC
>CAYUVZ010000015.1:0-13713 GCA_964448265.1 uncultured Candidatus Peribacteria bacterium
ATAATTTATAGTCCCCATAAAGTCTTGAATAAAAATCTTTTAATCTTTCAATCTTTCAATGTTTTAATTCTCTATTCAATTCCTCGTGCATCAGTTGTCCTAGGTTTGTTACCGTGCTTCCGGCAATAATTTCATTCGTGGGGATGTCGCGGATCAATCTTTTGACTCTCGTATAGGGAGGAAGTATCTCGAGAAAAGTTTTTTTAATCAAATTTTTGATTTGTCATGTTTTTAGTGGAATATATTTTCATTGAGTATATAGCTCAGCTAATTTGGTATGAGGAATGACTGATGTGGGATAAAATTTAATTTCATCGGGTTTCAAATAAGGATCACAATACAGCGCGTTAAATGTCTGGATGTCCTTTTGGGCAGTCGAGCCGTACAATCCTGGCATAATATGTAGAGCGAATTTAAATCCATATTGTCTGAGTTTGTGGCAGGCGTTGCGAGCTTGTTGGAGAGTATGTCCCCTTCTATTCATCTTGAGCACGGTGTCGTCACAGGATTGGATTCCCATTTCGATCCTCGTGATTCCCAGACTGCGTCGAAAAAGACAGTTTTCATCTGTGACATATTCAGGTCTCGTTTCGATGGTCAGTCCGATGATTCTCTGCTTCGCTTTTTTATTCGCTTCCAATGTCGTGGCTAATGCGGAGGGATATCTGATGGCTTTGCTATTTTTTTTCTTGGCATGGACGTATTTTTGGGTATCGGAAATATCTATCGTTTTCAGATATTCAGGAAAGGTATTGCAGGCGTCATAGAGTGCTTTGATAAATTTGATTTTATAGGGTTTGTGATAGACATCGAAAGTCCCGCCGAGCACAATCATCTCAATTTTGTCCGTAGGATGTCAGCTCATCTGCAAAGAAAGGAGTCTATTGTAGGCTTGACGGAGCGGATTGAATTTGTTGAGCAATGCTCTCATGGCACCTGGTTCAGACTTAATATAACTTTTGGGCATCGTAGGATCATTGGGACAGAAAATACATTTGCCGGGACAAGGAAATGGTTTGGTAAGTACTTGTACCGAAACGATCCCAGATTGAGATCTGATTGCTCTTTTCATAAGTAAAGTTTCAATCTGTTTATCTTGTTTGATTTTTTTGCTTTTCACGAGTTTGTGGTAAGTCTGGAGCATTTGGATATTTGATGGGAGATCTGATAGAGAATGTTTAATAGCAAAATCTCTCTTGAGGTGTTTCAAGGTTTCTAGATTGCAATTTCATTTTTTTACGAGTTGAAGAATGAGGTTTTCGATGTGGGTGCAAGAGGGAAAATAAAAATAATTTTGAATAAAGAAGTTTTTATTTGTCACTCTGAGTCCAACTTCTCGGACGAAGAGTATAACTGTAATAGAGTTATATCCTTCGCTCCGCTCAGGATGACATTTTCATTATCCGAGTATTCAAGATTACTATGCTAGTTTTTACTTAAATCCTGAGGTTTTTCAAGTATTGTCCTCAGTTCCGCTTGATATTAGTACTAGGATGTGTATCATCATCGCACCTTTTTTAATTTTATTGTAAACCATTGTATGCCAACAAAGTCTGACAAAAAACCTGATAAAGCTTCTATAGCTAGCAAGCCTGAGAAAAAGAAAGCAGATGAGGCGAAGAAAAAGCCAGCTCAAGTCACTGCAAAATCTGAAAAGGCTGAGAAGAAAGTCGATGCTCAAGCGCTAAAAGCTGATGAGATATTAGGCTGATGAGGATTCCTTTCTTGATTAGGATTCAAAAAAGAAGACAAGCCCAAACAAACTAAGGAAGAAAAAATCGAAGAAGAAGCACAGAAAGAAAGTATTGTATTGGAAAAACCTAAGCATGCTCCGATGTCTTTTGATGTGGCTCAGCCCAAAGCAAGTAAGGCTGATTTTTTCTGAGATAGGATCAAAGTTGCATCCAAACCAGCACCCCAATCATCATCAAGTAAACCTAAACCTTTCAAACCCTATCATGTCCCTCAGAGAGGAGATGTCCCTCACAAACAATTTGCTAAATGAGGCCCTGGATGATACAAAGCACAATCTCATCCCGTGCATGCACCTGTACATGTAGCTCCAAGAGTACACAAAGCGGCGACTACTTCTGCTAATTTGGTCAAAAAAACTGAAATATTTATTGATGATAAAATCACTGTAAAAGAATTTTCTGAAAAGATGTGAATCCCTTTGCCTGAACTTATGAAAAAACTGATCCAAAACAAGATTATGACCTCTATCACGGCTTCCCTTGATTTCGACACGGCAGCGTTGATTGCATCAGAATTTGATATTTCTGTGAAAAAAAATGAAAATAAACTTGGAGTAGAGACATTTATGAGTGGAGATTTGCAGGCAATCTTGGATTTGGACAAGGGATCTGAAAATTTACAATCTAGGCCACCTATTGTTACCGTCATGGGACATGTGGATCATGGAAAGACTTCTCTTCTCGATTATCTGAGAAAGACGGTCGTGGCAGAAGGTGAAGCATGATGAATTACTCAATCTATCTGAGCTTCTGTAGTAGAACACGATGGTCACAAAATCTGTTTCATCGATACTCCAGGACATGAACTTTTCACAAATCTGAGAGCAAGATGAGCGAAACTGACAAATATTGCGGTCATTGTCGTTGCTGCTGATGATAGTGTGATGCCTCAGACGATAGAGTCTATTGGACATGCCAAAGAGGCAGGAGTCCCCATCATTGTCGCTATTACCAAGATAGATAAACCAGGTAAAAAAATGGAACAAATACAATCTGATCTCGCTGCTCACGGATTGACTCCAGAAGAACGAGGGGGCAATGTCCCTATGATTGGGATTTCTTCCAAGACTGGGAAAGGTATTCCAGAGCTTTTGGATGCTATCATCTTACAATCTGAAATGCTTGATCTGAAATACAATCCTGACAGATGAGCTGTGGGAGTGATTTTGGATGCGTACAAAGATCCTAAACAAGGTGTGGTTTCTACGATTATCGTCATGACAGGTACTTTGAAAGTTGGTGATATCGTGGTAGCATACAGCACATACGGGAAAATTAGAAGGATGCAAAACTGGAAAGGACAGACCATTCTCAAGGCTACAGGATGAGATCCTGTACAGGTATTGGGTATCACAGATCTTCCAGAACCATGACGTATCCTTGAAGTAGTAAAAAATGAAAAAGAAGCTCATGATAAAATCTCTCTCATTCAGGATCAGATCATCAAACAATCTGGTAGCTCAGCGGTGAAACAATTTATTACAGAAATGCAATCAGGAAGTATTCATTCAGAATTGAAACTGATTTTGAAGTCTGATGGATCCTCGAGTTTGGAAGCATTGAAACAAGCCGTCAATGGGTTACAATTACCAAAAAATGTAACGATCAAAATCGTACATTCTGATGTGGGATATTTTTCAGATTCAGATCTTTCATTAGCCCAAGCATCAGGAGCCTTATTATTGGGATACAATATTTCCATGAATGCTCTGTTGAAAAAGAAATCTGATAGTATGAAGATAGAGATGAAAAATTTTGATATTATCTACGAGCTGACAGATTACCTGAGTAAATTGCTTCTTGGTATGGTAGAGATAGAACAACACGAAGTAGTAATTGCTAAGGTTGAAGTCCTTGCCATCTTCTTCACGAAAAATAAAGATATGACGGTGGGAGGAAGAATACTTTCTGGTAAGCTCAAGAGTAAAGTGAAGTTTAGAGTATTGAGAGGTGAAGATATCCTGTGTACTGGAGACCTTCTTTCACTTCACAAAAATAAAGATGAAATTAAATCTGCAGGTGAAGGTGAAGAAGTCGGATTGAAAGTCACGACAGGAAAGAGAATCGAGATAGGAGATAGTATGGAATTCTACGAAATGCAGGATATAATTGAGTAAATTCGAGTGCTAACCTTTGTTTTAATGTTTTTAGTGTCATGCTGAACTAGTTTCAGCATCCATAGTAAAATATATAGACTCTGAAACCAGTTCAGAGTGACTGCATTTAACACTTAACATTTAACACTCCAATGAAATTGATTATTTGATTGGGTAATCCAGGTAAGGAATATTCGAAAACTAGGCATAGCATTGGGTTCACGATGTTAGAAGATTTTGTTGATAGTGAAAAATTAGGTAAGTTTGAATATCAAAGCAAATGGAAGGCAGAGATATTGGAAACAACGGTAAATGATGAGAAAGTCATTTTCCTCAAACCTATGGAGTTTATGAATCGTTCGTGATGAGCAGTCGGAATGATTGCTAATTTTTATAAAATTGAACCCAAAGATATTCTCGTGATCCATGATGAAATTGATTTGCCGGTGGGGAAGATCCAGATGAAAGTGTGATGAAGTAGCGCAGGGCATAATGGATTAAAAAGTATTATAGAAAAATTGTGAACGAAAGAATTTTGAAGGTTGAGAATTGGTGTAGATAGACCGTTGAATCAGGCAGATGTGGCGGATTATGTGTTGGATCCATTTAAAGATGAAGAAAAAAACCTTATCGAAGATAAGGCAGGAGAGATAGAAAAGTATATTAAAGAATTTCTTGGGAAATAGGGTTTAATTAATCATATTTTGTAGGGGCGATTATCAATCGCCTTGTTTGTGATTGAATTTATGTAGGCGGATGATATCCGCCCCTACGGTTTAATATTGCTCTTTCTAAAATAGACTCTGTGATTTGGGTTCGTTTTTTATTTTTTCATCTCCTTCTTGAAGAAAAGGGAATTCAGAAATAATTTTTTCTCGTCATTCAACAATTCTAACTCCATATTCCTGGGCTTTGGCTTTTTTGTTTCCAGGTTTTTCGCCGATGAGCATTACATTCGTGGTTTTGGTAGGAGATTCGTGGAAGAGATATCAGTGTTGTTGCATCATTTCAGCGATTTTCTCTCTAGGGATGGCAAAAGATCAGGTGATAGAAAAACTTCCTTTCGCTTCGCTGGCAGAAATTTGATCGTTGTATTTGTGCGGATCAAGGTTCACTCCTGTAGCTTTTAATGCTTCCAACATTTTGATATTATTTTTTTCTTGAAAGAAGTGTGTAATTGTCTGTACAGTTTTTTCTCCGATGCCGTAAATAGAAGCTAAAAAATCTACATTTGTAAGATACTCTATAATGTCACTCTGACCCCGACTTCTCGGGGGAAGAGTATACCTGTTATTAGTTATATCCTTCGCTTTGCTCAGGATGACAATTAATGCCTGAGTGATATCCTGTGCAATTTTTTTCCCGACATGAGAAATCCCCAATCCATTGAGTAGCCTTCGAAATGCTTTGTGCTTGGACTCCTCTATCCCTTTGATGATTTCTGCAATCTTTTTGTCTCCGAGGCCTGGGAATTTGAGCAGATGTACTTGGATGCTTGGAGTATTTAATGTGTAAATATCTGCTATATTCGCTACGAATTTATTTTCTACGAGGAGATCTACGATGCTTTCTCCCATGCCTTGGATGTCCATGCAATTTTTGCTCACGAAATGGAGCATCTGTTGTTTTGTTTTTTCCGGGCAATGAGGATTGGTGCAGTAATAATGCATTTCTTTTTTTGTAATCTTTTCCTTGCATGAAGGGCAGGTTTTGGGGGGCTGGATTTCTCGTTCCAATCCTGTCCTGCGGTCGCTAATGACACTGACGATATAGGGAATTACTTCGCCACTTCTTTGCAATCGAATCCGATCACGGACGTGAATATCTTTGTCTTTGATAAAATCAAAATTGTGTAAACTGACTCTTTTCAAGGTTGCACCGCTTAACTGTACGGGATTGAAATTCGCGACGGGGGTGATGATTCATGTTCTCCCTACTTGAAAGTCTACAGAGGTGATCTCCGTCGCAGCCAGTTGGGCTGGAAATTTATACGCAACTGCTCGGCGGGGATGATGGTCTGTGGTTCAGATAATCTCACGCTGATGTGCATCCTGCAGTTTGATGACTAATCCATCGAATTCGATATCCTGACTTTCTAGATATTTTTTCGTCTCAGCATCTTCACAGAGTTCGATGACTTTCCCAATATCGTGGCATTCTTTTTTTCGTGGGAAGACTGGAAGTCATAATGTATTAATATTTAATGTATTGCTAAATTCTCATAATGTATCATATATGTAGCATATTAATCCTCTCTTTTTGACTTCGGCACTGTCCAATAATTTCAGACTTCCTGCTGCGGCATTTCTCGTATTGGCAAATGGGATATCTCCCTCCTCCTCTCTTTCTTTGTTCAATTCTTTCCAGACTGATTTGGGCATCAGGATTTCTCATCTGACATGTATTTCACTATGTTCAATTCATTCGAAATGTAATTTTTGAGGAATATTTTTGATCATTTTTACATTAGCAGTTACGTCATCACCGACCAATCCGTCACCGCGAGTAATCGCTTGTGTAAACATTCAGTTTTCATAAATTAATTCTACACTCAGTCCATCAAATTTTGGCTCCACAGTATAAAATTCCAGATGATTAGAAGATATTCCAGAAGATTGAGGTGGTGATTTTGCGAGGATTTTTTGTAATCTTTCATCTCGATCTCTGAGGTCTTGGGCATTGTAGGTGTTTTCTAGCGAAAGTAATTTAGTCTCATGTTTCGCCTGTGTAAATCATTCACTCACCTGCCCTACTAATGTTTGTGTCGGGCTATTTGAGGTGATAATTTCTGGATGGGCTTCTTCTATTTTCTTCAAGTAATGAAAAAGTTCGTCATATTCTTTGTCAGATATGAGGGGGTTATTTTCGATATAATACTGATGATTATGGTCTACGAGGCAATCAATTAATTGAATATAAAAATCTGAAAGTTCTTTCGTATCGATCTCGCTAATTCTGTTGTGGGCTTTGATGAAGGATTGGACGCTTTTTGTGTTTTCTGATAATGTCATTATATAATATATTTTATTCTAAAAATGTCTTGATTATGCTTCGAGAATCTATACTATTGTTGTATTATCGTTTTCCTCAGTGAGGGTCATAAAATGCTGCTGCGTTGTAGTTCAATATATAAGGGGAAGATGTAAAAAGTCCATCCATATATATAGTGGCAGAATGAAACTTTTATGGTGTCATGGTTACGTCCCCATGGCGAATGATAATGAGTGGGTTCCGATTAATTATCGGAATCCGTTTTTTGTTTATCGGGGAATTATTATTTTCCTTTAAACACTACTCCAAACGTAGCGAAACAGATATAGATATCAAGAAATATTGATCGATTTTGGATGTAATAGAGGTCGAGTTTGGCCTCTTCTTCAAAGTCTAAACCATCTCTGCCAAATACCTGAGCGTATCCTGTGAGTCAAGGTCTGATACTGAAGAGTCTTTTTTGTCGTGTTTTATAGTTTTCTACTTCATTTGGTAAATGTGGTCTAGGACCTACAAGCGACATAGTTCATCGAAGTACACAGAAAAATTGAGGTAATTCATCCAGAGAAGTTTTTCTTAAAAATTTTCCAATCCTAGTGATCCTTGGGTCATTTTCTATTTTTGGTAAAATACCTTCTCTGACATTAGCATCAGAATGCACTAATTTGTCATATAATTTTTCAGCTTTTTTGCCACCATATCCTACACTCAGATGTGTAAACATACTGCGAAATTTGAGGAAGGTAAATTGTTCTCCAAATTTGCCTATTCTCTTGGACTTGTAAATGATAGGTCCTGACGAATCTAGTTTAATAGCGATTGCAATGATGATCATAAGCCATGAGGAGACGATAATGAAAATGAGTGATCCTATGATGTCTATCATCCTTTTGAAAACTATAGATCGTCCGTCCAATCTCGAATGTTTGTATTCCAACGCGATGATATTATCTATGTTTTCTGGCATATACACTACATCATCCAAGAAAAATCATTCCGAAATATGGTAAAATCTCGTGTCGGAAAATCTGATTTTTTCAAACATGTTTTGCATAATCTTCTTGTCAAAACTTCCTACCGCTACCACGATGAAATAGGTATTCATATCTACTTGTTTGAGGTCGTTGATACTGATGTATTCTGTCTTGAAAGAAAATCAGTTTTTGATCTTTTCGATAGCTTTGTAACTCTCCAAAGTGTCGCTTCAAATAATGAGGATTTTATTGTTTCCTTCTCTATGTTGATGTGATTCTAGATAATTCCATATTTGATCAAAGAAAAATAGCACAAAAAAACTAATACCAGCACCTACCAAAATAATGAATCTGGAGATACCAAAAAAGAAAATAAAATTTTGCCCAAAATATGCAATGAAGGTGATCGTAATAATCCAGTACATCCAAGTTTTGGTGAAGGTTTGGAAATATTTTTGGATCGGTTTATGAAGTTCATAAAGTTTTTTAATTATCCCAATGGTTACGAAGGCAACGGCTGCAATGATGGCATATGCCATAGTCTCTCAGTAATTGATGACCGGTATCCTGAGTTGAAATCCTGGTATCAGGTCGGAGACCAAACGGATTTTGTACATTGCATAAAAGACGGCGAGAATGATCCCCATATGGATGATAGGTCTGATTAGGCGGATCATAATGTTGTACTTTTTGTGCATGGGAAGCAGTGAAATGCTAAAGAGATATATTTAATTCATTTTTTTGCAAATCATAGTGAGCATATCTTGTATCTGTTTAAGAAAATTCCCTTTGGCTGGTGTATTAAATCATGAGGCCTTTTCGTGTCCTCCTCCTCATCGAATCTTGGCGATAGGGATACAGTTGGTTTTATCTTTTGATCTCAATGATCATTGGATATTTTCTCCTATTTTTTTGAATAGCACTACGAGTTTTGGGCCATCAATATTTTGGATAATAGTCAGCCCATATCATGCTTCTTCCTGATCTATGTGATATCTTGTGAGTTCTTTATCTGTATAATAGGTAGAGAGAATATCATTTTTTATTTTCATCCTTTCCAGCAGTATCTGGACAAATTTCATGGTGTTTATGGATTTACTACGTAAGATATTATTTACGATAAGCTTTTTGTCTGCACCTAATTTGATGAGTGCTAGGGCATTAGTAAATATCCTGACATGGTCTTCATCAAAGAGAAAATTTCCTGAATCCATGGTCAGTCACAAATAGAAATAGGTGGCAATTGTTTTGTCTAACAATTTGGGTCGTCGTTTTTTCGTATGTTCAAAGATAAGTTCCGCGGTACTCATGACCTCGATATCCTTGATCATGACTGCATGTGATGGATGGGTGTCTGGATGATGATCGAAGATGAGGATATTTTGCTGTGAGAAATATTTTTCTTTTCCTTTGGTGAATGCATCGATACGTCTCAGTCAAGAAAAATCTACGAAGACAAGCAGATCGTATTTTTTCTCATCAAAGTCAGATTTTATTTTTTTAATATCTGGTAAAAAATGAAAAAGTTTACTCGGTTTGGTGGGTGTGAAGTAGGAAACTTTTTTCCCTTGTTTTTCTAATATCTTTCCAAGCCCGAGCATGGAACCTATACAGTCTCCATCAGGATTTGTATGCCCAAAAAGGGCTATGGACTTTGATTTTTTAAGGAGGGATTTGGGATTGGCTGATTGATGCATTATGAATGTGGAAATGTAAAAGACTATTGTCATCCTGAGTCCGACTTCTCGGATGAAGGATATAACTAATTACCTATTCGCTCTTTACTCAAATCTTCCATTAATGGATTTCTTTCTAATATTAACACATCTTTTTTGTTTCTAGTTTGTCATTTTAATTGTTTTTCTCTTTCTATAGCGTCTTTTATATCAGAACATTCTTCATAATATATCAGTTTATCTATATTATATTTTTTAGTAAATCAATCCACTAATTTATTTTGGTGTTCATAAAGTCTTCTGGATAAGTTATTGGTAACTCAAATATAAAGGAGTTTGTTGAATTTTGTTGCTAAGATATAAACATAATATGTATTCATAATGCTAGGCTAAAATTTAAACAGTTATACTCTTCGCTCCGCTCAGAGTGACATATATTTTTAATTCTTTAATAGTTGTTTTACCTTTTCTATCCCCTCTTCGTTGAGCATAAATTCTTTGGGTCAGACATTTACTTTGATATCTCATTTATTGGCATTTACAATAGCTATGAGCTGATTGAGTTTGGATGCGTTGTCAGGAAGCGAGAAGCTTAAAATCTCAGCTCATTCATTTTCTGCATCGAATGTCTCTGAAGTCTCAGCTCTCAAGAAGGTAATCCCAGCTGTATCGTCCACTGGTCTGAGCCTCATTTCTTTGGCTTTGACTACTGTGATCTCTGGATTGTATTTGCTGCCAGCCTGTTTGATAAGCTGATCGCGGGAAATCTTTACAATTTTTTCTACGCTGATGGATCTACCTTTGAATCATGCAACGACCAGAATGTCGAATTTCTGAAAATCCAAAGTTTCTTTGATGAAAAATTCTGTCGTTCCTGAGATATCTTCTATCTGGATAAAAAATCATTTTTTCTTTGCTCTCTGAATATTTTTGATATATCCGACAATGATGAAGGGACCGAAGGCATTTTGCTGAGTATCCCCTTCTTTGTCTTTGAATTGAGAGATAAAATTATATCTTTTGAGATAGAGATACAGTCCATCAAGTGGATTTCATGACACGAACACTTTGAATACCTCGTACTCCATCATCAATCTGTCCATCATCGTGGTAGGCTCGGTTGGTTTGAGAGAAATGGTGCTAGTCATTTCCATCATCCCAAAAAGTCCTGCACCTGTATCTTTGGATTTTTTGGACCATTCTAATAGGGTTTCACTATTTGCAAGTAATGTTCAGCGATCTCAGAATTCATCCAATGCTCAGGATTTGATCATGGAGAGGAGCGATTTTTTGTTGATGACGGGTTCGCATCTTTTGAGAAAGTCTTCCAGATTTTTGTATTCTCCATTTTTCTTTCTTTCTTCTTGGATGGACTCGCCGATTTCCCATCAGATTCCTTTGATACAAAAAAATCATAATCTGATGGTATCTTTGATGGCTGCAACGTGATTGAATGACTCGTTGATATTTGGCGAGAGGACTGGTATACCCTGATTTTGTGCTTCATAGATATACAGGCTCAATTCATCGGTATCTTCTTCTACTGATCTGATCAATGAAGCGTAAAATTCTACAGGATAATGTGCTTTGAGATATGCAGTCTGATACGCTATGATAGAATAACACACGGAATGCGATTTGTTGAATGAGTAGGATGCTGCAGGTTCGATCATTTTCTCATAGATATACTGTGCTGTTTCTTTTTGATATTCTCTAAACTCCTTACATTTTTTGGTAAAGTCTTTTTTGACTTGTTCGATGATTTCTTTTTTCTTTTTCCCTACTCATCTCCTCAGATTATCTGCTTCAGCCAGTGAAAATCATGCCATCGCCTGTACGATGAACATCAGTTGTTCTTGATAGACAGGGATACCGTAGGTAATATTCATAATAGGCGCTAAATCCTCCACCAGTTTGATATTTTCTTGGTCAGCAACAGCTTCGCCATATTTTTGTGTGAGGATGGCTCTCAGGTCAGGGTGCATGTAACTGATAGATTCGATTCAATTTTTTCTATCTACATAACTGGGGATAAATTCCATCGGTCATGGACGATACAATGCATTCATAGCGACAAGATCGTTGATAGAATCAGCTTTCATTTTCATCAAATATCTTCTCATCCCGCTTGATTCAAATTGGAAAATCCCCGTAGTATTGCCAGTTTGAAAGACTTTTTCAAAAGTTTCTTTGTCATTTAAAGGCGGTTGGAAAGAGGTATCTATGAAAAAGTTTTGGAACATTTGAGGCAATTCCTCTCCTTCGCTTTCACTTTTTTTCTGGATGATTTTGATACAGTTTTTGATGACAGAAAGATTTCTCAGTCCCAAAAAGTCCATTTTGAGCAGTCAGATAGTCTCCAGTGTGGGGCCATCGTATTGGCTGATGACGGTATGGTCGTCTTGTTTGATATATTGGACGGGAGAATATTTGGTAATCTTGTCGGGAGCGATGATGATACCACAGGCGTGCATTCCAAGCTGTCTCATGTTTCATGTCAATTTATCTGACAGCTCCGCAGCTTCTTTGACTTTTTCATCTCACTCGTACAGTGCTTTGATTTCTTCGGTAGCGTCAGGACTTTGGATGATCTCCAAGAGAGACATTTTGTCCGGCATGAGTCAAGAAATCTGATTGGATTTTTCAAAAGGAACCCCCAGCACTCTGGCTACATCTTTGAATGCTGCTTTGTGTGCTAGTTGCATATAGGTTGCGATAGAGCTGACCTGGTCTTGGCCATATTTTTCAGTGACATATTGGATTACTTTTTCTCTCTGGGTATCTTCGAAGTCGATATCAAAATCTGGCATGCTCACACGGGCAGGATTGAGGAATCTTTCGAAAAGGAGGCCGAATTGGAGCGGATCTACATCTGTGATGCTTGTCACCCAGGCTAGGAGTGAACCAGCTCCTGATCATCTTCCAGGACCTACAACAATCATATTTTTTTTCGCCCAGCGGACAAAATCTCCTACGATGAGGAAGTAGGAATTAAATCCCATTTCTTTGATCACTTTCAGTTCGTATTCCAAGCGGTCTATATATTCTGTCATAGTGCCAAATCCCATGGGAGTATCTTTTTTTTCTTCAACTATTTTTTTCTTGGCTTCTGTATAGGTTTCTAGGGTAATCTCGTGTAATTCTTCTGGTTTGACATCTTGGACTTTTTTTGTCAGGACTCATTGATCTGAGATATCTACCATCTGCAAAATCATCTCCTGATCTCGTCAAAGATCGAATTTATGATTTAATCACTTATATGCGCGGTAACGAAGCTCAAATTCCTTGATATCCATGAATAGAATTGAAAGATTAGAAGATTAAAAGATTAGAAGATTAAAACACAACCTTTCATTACAGGTAATAGTAGGGAAATGGTCTGACTTTTCAACTCAAAACTATATCATAAAAATTGTCATCCTGAGTGATAACGAAGGATATAACTTGATGGCTAAATATTATACTCTTCCCCCGAAATTCGTCGGGGTCAGAGTGACAAATGTTTTTAACTTACAATCAAAAAAGCCTCCCGATGAAGAGAGACTTTCTGTGAAAATTATGTGTATGAATTAATTAAATAACACTACTCAATACCCAAAATATCAAACTCACTACCAACCGTGATACTCCGATAAATACCAAACCAATACCAGCTTGTTGCAAGATCTTGAATCCTTTCTTGTATTTCGCTTCATCTCCAGCAGCAGTAACCATCTGGAATCCGCCTCGGATCAAGATAACCAATGCAATAAGTCCTAATAATCCAAGTACTCGGTTAATAAACTTTTTGATAGAAGTAATCAATGCACTACTTCCTCCTTGTGCTGCAGTCGTTGTGCCTGCAATACCTGCAATATCAGAAACTCCATCAACACTTCCGAATCATCATTGTGTTGCTGTTGTTGTTTGTGCATTTACACATCCCCATGTTAGAAAACCTGCGAAACCTACGACTACGAATGTAGCAAAATTACTTGATAATAATTTTTTCATGTTTTTTTTAAAAAAATTAAAATAAAAGAAATTAGATATATGATAGATTTCTAGAAAACAAAATCAAGTTTTTCTACAAATCTGACTATGGTCTAGATATATGATTTTTTTTTTGGATTTCAAGTGGATATTTGTTTGAAGAATTGAATTGAAAAAATGAACTATTTAGATAAAAGGAAGTGTCACTCTGACCCCGACTTCTCGGGGGAAGAGTATAACTGTTATTAGT
>CAYUVZ010000016.1:0-13587 GCA_964448265.1 uncultured Candidatus Peribacteria bacterium
TCCTTATAGATTTTTTATAGATCTAGATAAATTATTGCAACGAGATGAATGAACGGATACAGAAGAAACTGTTTTTAGTTTATCTACATGAGGCAACGAATACAAGCACCTACTAAAGGAGACAAAAAACAAAAATAAAGTTGGTAATCCTAATTGGTGAAAACCTATCAAAATGGCAGAACAAAAAGGAATTAATAATGATGAAGAATTAAACAATGAAGAAGAACCAAATGAGTGGGATACTAGTATATATGATATACCTACATTATTAGAAAAAAGAACCCTTCCTTTAAGTTTTTTAAAAGATGATTTCTTGGCAATCTGGTTTGGAAATTCAGAATGGTGATATGACAAAAAACAGTGAAATAAAATAAGGAAGATATTGAAAAGAATAACTGATTATAAAATAATGACAATCGATGTACCATTAAATGAGACCGTGGTTAATATTGCTAAACTATTTGAAAAAACGAATCGCACATGAATTAAATTATCTGTATTTGATCTCATGACAGCTAGATTATATAAATTTATAAACCTTCGTTCTGAACGAGAGAAAGCATTTAATGAAAATAATAATATAAAGAAGTTTGTAGACAATAATGAGAGAGAGAGATACACAGACAGCTCATCATATTATACAAGCTATAGCATTATCTCAATGATTCAAATCTATACAAGCACATGATATTCTAGAAATAGCTGAGAATCAGCTCAACGAGACCACATGGAACAACGCAGTCAAGATATTAGAAGAGAAAATTCTAGCAAAGTTTTTCCAAATCAGTGAATATGGTATAGGATGAGAAAAGTGGATTTCATATAAACAAATGATAATTGTTTACTTAGCTACATTTTTAAATTGAAAATATGATATTGATAAAATAAAAAATCGGTATTGGTCATCAATATTTACTGAAAGATATAGTGGTTCTACAGAGTCAAAAATAGCGAAAGATTACAAAGAGATAGTAAGACGATTCGAGGATGACTCAGAAATGCCTAGCATGATTAAAAATGCTAGAGAAATATTAGAAAGTGCATGAGATGTATTCTCTCTGAAAGATAAAGACTATCCTTGAAGTGCAATCTACAAGTGAGTGTTTAACTTGCTATTTATGAATAATGCTAAAGATTTCCTTGAAAAGGATCATATAACATTTTCAGAATTGGATGACCATCATATATTTCCAAAAAACTTTTTGGTAAAGAAGCTATGAAAAACGAGAATCGCTTATGTAAATTACGATACGATATTAAATAAAACATTAATCCTACCAGCAACCAACAAGAAAATATCTGATAAAGCTCCATGAGTTTATCTTCAGGAGATGATAGAAACATTTAGTGGAAGCGAAGATAAAGTAAAAAAGATACTAAAAGATCATTTTATTGACGAGCAAATGTATGAAATATTAAAAGGAATCAAAGAAGATTCTGATCCAGATTTTGTAAAAGATCAATTTGAAGTTTTCATATCTCAAAGAGAAAAACTTTTAAAAAACAGGATTAAGGAATTGCTCTGAATTGAACAAGTTGAAAAGACAATTGATTGTAGCACTGTTCTTGATGATATGGAAGAAGATAAGAATACTGAGTTCAAATCTACTTTAAGATGGAATACTCATCAAAATTCTGATGGCTGAAAGAATATAGAATATAATGTTCTAAAGACAATCGCAGCGTTTTTTAATAGTGATGGTTGAACACTTTTTATCTGAATTGATGATAATAAGAACATATTCTGATTAGAAAAGGATTATGTGGCTCTTTGAGAAAAGTGAGGTAGGGATTGATTCAAACTACATTTGGATAGTATTATACAAAAAAGCTTTACTAATGCTGTCCATTCGTTGGTTGATATAGAGTTCTGCGAAAAAGAAGGTAAGGATTTTGCTATTGTACTTATAAAAAAGAGCAACTCTCCAGTTTATTTAAATAATGACTGACAAAAGGAATTTTATATTAGAAGGCTCGCATCAAGTATAAAACTAGATACGGAAGAAGCTAATAAATATACTGGTCAACATTTTTAATATATAAGGTTTATAACATGTTAGATATATCAGCCACATTCACCACCTTCATAGCCAACAACACCTGGATTTTTGCTAAAACATACGCAGCCACTGCCCCGCATGAATATCTTGTAAAGGAAAAACTGAGTGCGGAGAACCAAGAAATTTTGAAAGACTTTGTCACTTTTATAAAAGAGAATGGCTATGTGAAAATGTTTTTCTGACATCCATTTACTTATTTCGATATCTGAGCTTATGCCTATCGGACAGATCAAGGCGATGCAGAAGATATATCTATCTTAAATAGAGCATTGATAGAAAATATGGATAATTACAAATAGTCAGATTTAAAATATATGTTTTAATAGTACTTCCCTATAAATATAGCCTCGTCAAATTCGCCCTTGACACTGGAGGTGAGATTTTTATAATTGGATCGAAGATTTATATTGTAAACTAAAAAAATGACTCAAGACACTGCAATCGCGATTTTTGAACAAAAAAAGGTGAGAAAACTTTGGGATGATTTGAGAGAAAAACGATTCTTCTCCATTATTGATGTTATTGAAGTTTTGACGGAAAGCAAAAATCCTCAAGTGTATTGGAGAGTATTCAAAAAAAGATTGCTCGATGAATGAGCAAATGAAACCGTTACAAAATGTAACGAGTTGAAAATGTTAGCTTCAGATGGGAAGATGAGAATAACCGATTGTTTTTCTACTGAAGATTTACTCCGTCTTATTCAATCTATTCCATCACCAAAAGCTGAGCCATTTAAACTACGGCTCGCTAAAGTATGATATGAAAGAATGCAAGAAACAATTGATCCAGCGAAAGCTATAGATAGAGCTAGAGAAAACCGACAAAAATTTGGAAGAAGTGAAAAATGGATTCAACAGAGAATGATGTGACAAGAGACGAGAAACAAATTAACTGACTATCGGAGAGATAATGATGTCAAACAGTGAGATGAATTTGCTATCCTTACAAACATTATTCACCAAGAATGGACTGGATTATCAGTCAAAGAACACAAAGAATTTAAGCACCTCAAATCGCAAAATCTTAGAGATCATATGAGTGAAGCTGAACTTATCTTTACGGCTTTGGCAGAGCTCTCTACAAGACAAATTGCAGAAACTGTCGAAGCAAGATGATTTGAAGAAAATAAATTCCCAGCCAAAAAATGAGGACAAATAGCCAAAAATGCTAGAAAGGCATTGGAAACAAAAACATGAAAAAACATAATTACATGAGCGAATTTTTTACCAAAGAAAATTTAAGACAGATAGAACTTTAAATCTACGATCAAATACTCAACAATACATACGCACCGAGACCAAGCATCAGTATTCATACAATGAGATGGATCAGCTTGGTTTTTTCGTGTTTAATCTTCGCAAGTTTATCTACGCTTGCATTCCCTAATCCCACTAATACAGCGATCACAAACATAGGAAGGACAAAGATGAGATTGTACACGATCAGATATATATATCATCGAAGATTGAGATTTTTGCTTTGAGCACTTAGGTATCATAAGATAGTGAAATAGGGGCCAGAAGAACAAGGGAGCAGAAATAGACTGACAATTACTCCGATAATGAATGCTCATCGCGGTGAGGATACTTTGTGGATCATGTCCTGCATTTTTGGTCTCCAACTCATGGGGATTTCCATGACGAACCATTTTCCATATCGAAAATAATCTTTGAGATTGGCAAGTCCGACGAGGAGTCAAAGTATTCAGACGACAAGTTTGAGGATGAAGGTGTTGTTTGCTGTGGCGAGGGCGGAGAATAGTCCCAATCCCATCGCAAGATAGGTAATGAATACCGCAAAGGAAAATAGAGCTCCTGCTAACAACGCTTTTTTTCTGCTTTTATGTTTGGAGAGGATAGTCGTCAGAAGTAAGAGCATCACTGCAAATGCACAGGGATTGATGCTATCGGAGATAGCTGCGGGCAGCATGATGCCAAAAAAAGATAATCTCTGTTTGAGGCTTTTTTCTATCATCGCTACTCATCATGTCGAGGTAGTGTCTTTGCACGCAGCTGCTGTGATTTGTGCCAGTTTGCCTGAGAAGTATTGGATGATATTAGTGTCTCCATTGATGTAATTACAATCTGCCCCACTTGTAATAATGAGAAATGGAACACCGATCTTGTCATAGGTCAAATCGTGTTTAGCAAGGTATCCGTTGAATTCATTCAGATTTCTTTTGTTGAAAAATACTTCTTTCTGTGTCAAAGAAAATTTCTGAGTGATCTGATTATCTTTGATATACTGCTCTACCTGTGCGCAATGGGGGCATCCGTTCCCATAAAAAAGAATATAATTCTGGGCTGACGAGACGCTGATCATTGCTATGAACGCAACGAAAAATCAAAGAAGATACTTCATACAATGGATAATGAACAATTAAAATTTCTGTCACTCTGAACCCCCGAATCGTCGGGGGTGAAGAGTATAACTAAATTAGCTATCAAGTTATATCCTTCGCTGAAACACTCAGGATGACAATTATGATTTATTTAGTCGTACAATTTTCAGTTTCGAGTTTGGTCATGGCTGCTAAGACTTTTTCTTGTCCAGCTGCTTTATCATTTCCAAATAGGTGTCCAAATAATGCATCAGTCATTTGACCTTTGGGCATAAGGCAATCTTTGGAAGGCATGGAAGGGACTACTGCACCACTTGTGTCAGTAATCTCAGTAGTATAATGGCATTTATTATTTTCCAAACCTATCGAACGGATGAAGTAATCTGTATTTCATACGAATTTCACTTTCACTTGTGCAGATCCGCAAGATTTGAAATACGGGATAAAACACGCTACATCTGGGCATGGGACAATAGCGATAGGTCAGGTCTTGACCGCAGGAGCAGTTCCACAACCCGCTAAACAAAGTGTAACAGTACAGAACATGAGTAGAGAAAATTTTTTCATTTTATTTTGTTACAAGATGAAAACTATTTGGTAAGTTGTTTGTAATTCGTAGCCTCTAGGGTTAATTTTCCCTTCGCATCTACTGTAATAGTGATGAGATACTCAATCTTGGTGTCGGTCAGATTATGATTGGTATAGATGATACCATTTTGGATATTTCACAAATCCAGACCTGTGATGAAATCTGCTGCTCCGACTTTGACTAATGCTTGTCCTTGAGCAAATTGTTTATCCACATACAATCCTGCTTTGTCAGCCAGTGCTTTTGCTTGAAGTAATGCTGTGTCATAGGTTCATGAATATACGAGAGTAATAGCATCATACCCTGACATATCGGAATATGTTTGTTTGGAAAGCTCTTTGACTAATTGCATATCCGCAGGGACACTGAGTCACAATCTTTTTGCCCGGACAGGAAGTCCAAGATAATTTACATTGTGCTGAGCAAAAATTTTTCTGACTTGAATAAATGAATCTTCTACTCCTGCAACAGCATCAGTGGTTAAATCCAAATATTTTTGTTCTAATTGAGCCAAGAGTTCTTGAGCACGATCAGGATCTAATGTTCATTTTGTTGTTTCATCAGTCACCTGTGTGAGGACTTTTTGTAATGTAGGCAAATCTTTGATCGTAGAAGCGTCAAAATCTTTGAGAGACAATTTTCCACATCAGACTAAGGCCACTGAAAACGCTATAATTGAAATGTAAGTAAGAATTCTTTTCATGAGATTAAATTAAAAGATTAAAAAATATCTAGTTTTTTGTCATCCTGAACGAAGTGAAGGATATAACAGTTGTAAGCAATTGAGTTATATTCTTCGCTGAAATGCTCAGAATGACAGGTTGTTTACTCCTTCAACAGGTGCTCGTTTTTCAAAACAAGCATCGTCAACACGAAGGTCAGGATGAGATTGAAAAATGCTGATCAAAAATTTCAGTATGATCTATAAGATACTAATCCTACGGGGAAGAAACTTAAAATTAAAGAAAGGACAGACACGAAGAATCAAAGAATAATTAGTGCCAAGACTCGTTTTTTCATCCTAATCATACCAATACCTGTGAATAGGGCCAATAGTGAAAAGGCTAATGCTAAAATGATATAGAGGATAACACGCAATCATATCCCAAATCAGAAACTAAATCGGAAACCAAGTCAGCTTAATGAAATCAAAAATGAAAAAAGTCCGATGATACCGCTTGCCAACGCGATCCATCAGATGACGATGAAGATGATCCTGACATATTCTTTTATCTTCTCATTAGCTTCGTGAACTATTTTGGAATGAAGAATGTCTTTGATCAATTTATTTTCCTGAAATTTGCGGACGAATCCTTGTTTCATAATTTTGTCCATTTCGGTATCAATTTTTTTCTCTACTTTCTCTAGAGTTTCTTCTTCGCTAAAATGTTTTTTAGCTGGGTGCTGATTTTCTTCCATGATATGTGGTATTAAAAAAATAAATCTTATTTGTATCTGATATACGCATTATATCTGCATTTTCAAGAGGCTTGTGAGAAATTGTCCACCATTTGATTTGAATTACCATTATTTCAATTTACCGACAAGCAATTCTTTCGTCTGCTCGGCGATGAGCAATTCTTCGTTGGTAGGAATCACCACAACCATCACATCAGAATTTTTAGTTGAAATAATCTGTTGTTTGACTTCAAAATCATTTTTCTTTGTGTCTAAGGTGGTACCTAATCGTCATAATTTCTCCATCAGTAATTTCCTAACAAGGGATGATCTCTCCATCACCGCACCTGTGAGGATGATTGCATTTACTCAGTTCATCAAGGCAGTATAAGATCAGATATATTTGACGATTGCGTTGATATACATGTGAAGTGCGAGGGTACATTGAGAATCCTTTTTTTTGTATCAGGAGAGAATATCCCTCATATCAGAAGATTTTTGCGAGATACCCAATACACCGCTTTCTTTGTTTAAAATATTTTCAATCTGATTTGGACTAAGTTTTTCATGTTTCATCAAGTAGGTGATGATTCACGGATCTATGTTTCCTGATCTTGTCCCCATGATTACTCCTTCCATAGGTGTCATCCCCATAGACGTTTCTATCACCTTTCCATTTTGAATAGCGGTCACGCTCACTCAATTTCAAACGTGACAGGTAATAACTTTTTGTGGTTTCTTCCTCGTCACTCGTAACTCGTCACTCGTAACTAATTTGTCGTACACGTATTGATGGGAAATTCAGTGAAAGCCATATCTCCTGATTTTGTATTTGGAATAATATTTGTATGGAAGTGCGTAGAGATAATTTTCTGGTTTCATTGTCTGATGGAATGCGGTATCAAAAATCGCGACTTGTTTGACTTGGGGCATCAAAATTTTGCAGGCTTGGATACAGGCGAGATTCGCAGGATTGTGCAATGGTGCTAAGTCGGAGCATTTTTGGATTTTTTTGATTACCTCTGGAGTAATCAGTGTCGCGTTTTGGAAATATTCACCTCCATGTACTACTCTATGTCCGATAGCGTCAATTTCGTGTAATGATTTGAGACAACCTTTTTTCTTGTCTACAAGCAAGGCTAAAACTTGTTTCAAGGCGAGCTTATGATCTGTGATCTTTTCAATATTTCAGCTCGCTAAACAGCGGATATCTGCAAAGACTTTGTATTTCAGTGACGAGCTTCAGGCATTGAGAACGAGAGTTTTCATAGAGTGATAGGGAAAGAATTAAATTTTTCTTTTAATAACTTTTTTTTCCTTGAAAGCAAGGCTCGATTTCATATAAGTCTATCAAGTCGAAGGTCTATCAGGTCAAAGGTCTATCAAGCCAGAAATACCTTTGCCCCCTTGCACCTTTTTTAACCTTTGCACCTTCCAATTCATGGACCAGAAAGAACTTATCGAGTCACTTAATCAGTACCGAAAGGAAAAAAATATTTTCCAGAAATCTTTGGATCAGAGATCTGAGAAATTTCAGTCAATCACTTACGACGGACCTCCATTTGCCTCAGGGACGCCACATTTTGGGCATGGACTCGCAGGATCGATGAAAGACGCAATTCTCAGATACAAAACGATGAAAGGATACAAAGTGAATAGGGATCGATGATGGGATTGTCATGGATTACCAGTAGAAAAAGCTGTAGAAAAAGCTCTTGGAATCGATGGAAAAAAAGACATCGAAGAAAAATTGGGAGTAGAAAAATTCGTAGAAGAGTGTAGAAAATATGTCAGCAAAACCAGTGATGAGCGAAGAAAATTTGTAGATCAGACCTGAAGACGAGCAGATATGGATCATGCGTATTATACGATGAATCTCGATTTTATGGAATCCGTCATGTGGACATTCAAGACGATTTACGATCAGAATTTGGTCTACAAATGATTTAATGTTCAATGGATGTGTCCAAGCTGTGCAACCACGCTTTCCAATTCAGAAGTGAACGAAGGATATCAGGACAAGCAAGATACGGCGATTACGGTGAAGTTTGGTATACAGAATTCATGATCCGAGATTAACAAAAAGTTTGAAGCGACACAAGACTGATTCATTTATGCAATCAAAGCCATCATCAAAGATGAAAAAGGAAGGTACCTTACCCTCTTCAATTCTAAATGGGACAATCGAGAGTTACCTGGTGGTAAGCTAGATATATGAGAAAATTTAGAGACAGCTTTACGCAGAGAGATTGCTGAAGAACTTGGAGTACAAGTCTCTTCATTTGAGCCTCTTGGCATGAGAAAAATTATCGGAAATAAAAATGTAGTCATCCTCTCTCATTATGTGGAGGCAGTAATCTCTGGGACGCCCAAAGTTCAAGCAGACACAGGGCATAGTGAATTAAAATATATAGAGATCATCGATACTGACAATGATTTGTGATTCGCTGTAAAGATTGAGAATACTATTGTTGATGATACGACAGAATTGATCAAACATTTCAATGTATTTCATGCCATCAAAAATATTTTGCCACATATGAAGGAATTTTGAGAAGCGATGAAGACTGCTGATGTAAATATCCTCGCTTGGACTACTACCCCACGAACATTGCCGAGTAATATGTTTTTGGCAGTTGGAAAGTATATTCACTACGCTATGGTGTTTGATAAAAATGCTAAAGAATATTACATCATCGCTGAAGCATTGCTCAAACAATATTACAAAGATGCGAATGAATATATTTTAATTAATATTTTGCAGGGAGAAAATTTAGTCGGAATCGGGTACGAGCCACTTTTTCCGCATATTAACCAAAGTAAAATAGATAAAAAATATAAAGAACAATTTTTCAAAGTCATCGCAGGAGAATTTGTCAGTACTGAAGATGGGACAGGTATCGTCCATATTGCGCCAGCATTTGGAATGGATGATTACAATGTCGTCGCTCAATTTTTGCCCAGAGATGATAGTAAAAATCGGCTGTTTTTGCCTGTCAATGACTATGGGGAATTTACAGACGAAGTACCAGAACGAAAAGGTATCAGAGTCTACGATGCCAATAAGGATATCATCCATCGCTTGAAAGAAGAGAAAAAATTAATCTGACAAAAATCATATTCGCATTCCTATCCTCATTGTCGAAGATGTGATACGCCACTAATTTCCAAGGCATTGACGAGTCGATTTATCAAAGAGCATGAATTGACGAAGATCACATTGCCCAACGCAGAAAAAATCTGATTCGTGCCCGAGACGGTGAAAAAAAGATTTTTGGATACTGTACAATGAGCTCCAGATCGGAATCTCGCGAGAAAAAGATATCGATGATCGCCAATCCCTGTGTGGGAAAATATTAAAAATGAAGAAGACAAAATTGTTATTGGGACATTGGATGAATTGTATCAAAATACCAAAACATGATCTCAAAATATCACGAAGCATATTTTCTTGAGACACGGAAAAACGACGTATAATGAGACGCATAGCCATGATTTTTGTAATGCTACTGCTCTCAATGATACTGGACTTCAACAGGCAGAACATATTAAATCTGAGCTCATTACTTTAGCTGGAGATGATTTTGTAGTCGTTCTCTCCCCTCTGACAAGGACATGGCAAACTGCTCTACCATTTTTCAAAACTTTTCTCAAAACCAGTGAAATTTCGTCTGTAGAAAAAGAATATCATCGCGTTCAGGAAATATACACAACACTCTGTAGCGATCAAAAAATTCAGAAATATCTACAAGACCCCAAAGAGAAAAAATTATTCAAACTTCATGAAAAAATTTATGTGGATATGGGGATTACTGATCTTATCGTGCCAGAACTTCAAGATAAAGTACGGCCAAAAAACTGACTCACTACGAGTATGCTTACCTCACAGAAGATGACTCCACAAGGGGAATCCATGGATGATGTTTTTGCCAGAGCCAAGAGATATATCCAAGAGATTAGTACACTCGCTCCTACAAAGACGATTATTACTATTTCACACGAAGATACTATTATCGCAATGGCAAAAGCGTTTAGAAACTTTGATTATCTTACTCACAAGAAAGATTTTGATCCAAAAAATACGCAACTTGAAATCTTCTACCGAGATAATGATAGAAATACAGAAATAGATTTGCATAAACCCTATGTCGATACTTATCGATTTAAAAAATGAACTAAAGAATATCGCAGGATCCCTGAAGTCATGGATTGCCGGTTTGAATCTGGCTCTATGCCTTTCGGCCAGGCGAACTATACAGGCAAAGATAATTCAAAATTCATTTATCCAGCTGATTTTATTATCGAATGATTGGATCAGACGAGAGGGCGATTTAGAGCGATGCATGTGGTAGGAAATGCTGTAATGAAAAAGAACTCATACAATAATGTTATCATCAACGGGATGGTCCTCGCCGAAGACGGAAAAAAGATGGCGAAGAAATTGAATAATTATCCCGATCCAGAATATTTATTTGGTAGATATGGTGCTGACGCATATAGACTGTATATGCTCTCTTCACCTGGAGTTAGAGCTGAGCCGGTAAGATTTAGTGAGAAATGAGTAGATCAGATTTTCAAAGATTTCACAGGAGCATTGCTCAATGGATTTAAATTTTTCGAGACCTACGCGAAAGTAGATCATTTCGTGTATACAAATCCAAATGTTTATTTTCTCAGACATGGGCAAGCAGAAAAAACATGAACAAATCCCAAGCTCAGCGATGAAGCAAAAAAAACGATGGAAAAATCAGATTTTATTGAAAAAGTTTTGAGAATAGATCCAGAAGTCATTTACGCATCACCTTTGCAAAGGACACAGGATACTGCACAGAAAATAGCTGAAATTATGAAAGAATATAGAGATAAAGATATCCAGATTATTACTGAGAAAAACCTTGCTAACGAAGAAATGAGTGTGGAAGTGTATAAATGAATCGTCGAACAGGAAAAGAATAGGAATGTCTTGATCGTAGCTCATGAGGTCAATTTTGTCCCTTTGTGGAAATATCTTTTCAATGAAGATCGCGGAGTGACCGTCAAAAAACTTGAGTTTGTGAAATTGCCTGTACATCAAATTACCAATGAACTGGATAAACGGATTTTGGCGACTTTGCATGAACTGGGAAATGAATTGGAAAAACAAATGAACGGCTATGTCATCGACGGATGAGCTAAAGCGGTCTTGGGATTTGTCGATAAATTGAACAATCGATATATTAGGAGGTCGAGAAGGAGATTCCGAGCTTCGGGAATGGATAGCGACAAGCAATCAGCATATCAGACATTGTTCGAAGTTTTGGAAAGCTATGTGAAATATTGCGCGCCCTTTGCTCCATTTGTCAGTGAACATATCTATTTGCAGTTGCAAAAGATGAAATGAACTGCTGACGAAAAAAATGAATCCGTCCACTTGACGATGCTCCCACTCCCCTGTTCGCAGTATTTGGATGAAACGCTGTTGTCAGAGATTGCTACGGTGAGAAGGATCATCTCTCTAGGACTTTTCATTAGGTCAAAAAATAAAATCGCGACGAAGCAACCGTTATCGCAATTACAAATCAGATTGTAAATTTTATTTTTTCATTTCATATCATGAGAGAGCATAGAGAAGAAAGAATAGAATATAGAGAATGAACATTGTTTGAAATAGATAAACATGAGGACAGCGGACAGGAAGAAATTCCCAACCTTTTTTCACTAGATGAGGAGCCTATGGAATAAAAAGCAGATGACTGTAATTTTGCAAAAAAAACACTTTTGAGTATACTTGATAGTGTTTTAATGCATATAGAAATAGGCTATGAATGAAATCGTGAGTACCACATTAAATGATAAAAATAAGCAAGCTCCATATACAAATCCCTTGCTTCAAAATCTCCAATCTCAGGAACTCACTAGAGAGAATTTTTCTCTATATCAAAAGGATATAAAAGATATACTCCTTCACTTAGCTGCCCAACTACAAGGTGTTTCTTTGCAAATCACGATGATGAATATCCAGGATCCTGAATATATTGAAGACCTTATGGTATGAGTCGAGCATCAGTGCAATATCTTGTGAGATTATTGTCGCTTTTTTGGGAGCTTTACTTGAAAGATTCCCCTATCCTATGAGTATCTTGAAAGTATCGCTCATAAATTCAAACCATATGCTTGAATGATAAAATCACATATCTTATGACCCCTCAAAAAAGGAGATCTAAAAGAAAAGGAGTGGCTCTTTCATTCAGTTAAAAAAGCCCTTAATTGAGCAAAAAATCAAGCACTACAAGATATTAACAATATATCTTATATAAAATCTGAAACTGACATATTTCCACAGCCCACCTTATTTTCTCCTGCTCATATTGTAGACAATGCAGTTGCATTTCAGCTGGGGACTATAAAAGAGAAAAATATCAATATAAAAAACAAATTGTCTCCCTCCCGCACACTCAATAGCCATAAAGAGATATTTAGATTGGTAATAAACAATCTTTTGACCAATGCGGTGAAATTCACTCCACCAAATGGAAAGATCGGCATAGGGATAAGAAACGTAAAGGACAAAAAAATAACTTTTTTTGTTCAGAATTCGTGAGTTTGAATTCCCAAAGGAGTAGATGTCTTTGCTCATGGATATACCACACCATCACTTGAATGAAAGGAGTGAACGTGACTTGGGTTGTCACAATGTAAAATATTTCTGGAAATGATAGGCTGTTCTATTTCACACAATGATGTCCCGTCATGAGGGACAATCTTTTATTTCACTATGCCAAAAAAGTAGCACATAAGTAACTATAAGAAAGGGTTGCAAACAAAAAAAACTTTCCTATATACAGTATATATAATTTTTATACTTTAAAATATGTGTTTCATGCCAGCAAAAAAATCTGCTAAACGCAGTAAAGTAGCTACTATGGAAAAGAAAGTAAAATCTTTTGCCAAGGACTTTGAGAAAGAAGCTAAAGTAATGAAATCAGAATGAAAAGAATTGGGAAGTAAAATCTGATCTCGATGGGAAGTTTCTAGCGCCGAAGAAAAAACATTTACCATTATCGGTATCGTGTTGATGGTTCGATGATTGTATATCCTATTTTCTAGAGGACGATGGTTATTTATCAGTATACTTTTGGTAGTGCTTGGAATACTTTTTGTTACAGGATTCTTTTCAAGAAAGAAGAAATAAACAGGTCATAAACACCACAATATAGAGA